>NZ_JASDDE010000076.1:0-13221 GCF_030407565.1 Pseudoalteromonas sp. APC 3694 | reverse complement strand
AGGTGCGGGTTACGGGCTGCGAGGCGCGGGGTAAATTCCTTGCTACGATTAGGCAAATAACTTGTAGCAGCGACTTTATGTCGCGTCTTTTAAAGGTTAAATGCGAAAGGTATGAGTAATAGGTTAATCAAGAACGGTACTTTAATTGTGGCTTCTCATTTACTCCTCATTTTCTTCTCTGTGTTAAATCAGATATTAGTAAATTATGCACAAAGAGGGCAAAGAGCTCGTAAAGAGAGTGATTACAGACAAAGCTTAAAGGTGCGGGTTACGGGCTGCGAGGCGCGGGGTAAATTCCTTGCTACGATTAGGCAGATAGCTTGTATCAGCGACTTTATGTCGCGTTCTTTTAGGCAATAGGCTTACGCGTCTCTGGGTAGGCCTTTTTCAACAATCCGTATTAGCCGTGCTGTTTTACGCAGCTTTTGTCTTTGTTTATCATGTTGCTGGGTAAGTGCCCATTCTATGTGCTCATTCACCATGTCACTGACCGTTTTGCGTTTATCTTCAAGTGCATGAATAATCGCTGGGCTAAAATCTGCGTTGCCTAAGCCAACCGCTATATTTCGTAACCAACGCTCATGGCCAATGCGCCGAATAGGGCTGCCCTCGGTATTTGTTAAAAAGGTAGTTTCATCCCAGGCAAATAACGCGAGTAAGTCTTTATTTTTTAATTGTGTACGGGGGTGGAAGTCTTGCTCGTCGGTAATTTGTCCATAGCGATTCCATGGGCACACTAACTGGCAATCATCGCAGCCATAAATGCGGTTACCCATTAAGGTTCGGTATTGCTCTGGAATAGCCCCTTGATGCTCTATGGTTAAATACGATATGCATTTACGTGCATCTACCACATAAGGTTCTACAATAGCGCCGGTAGGGCAAAGGGTTATACAGGCAACACATTTACCACAACCTTCGAACGTGTTTTCATCATCAATAGGCAGTGGTAAATCTACAAATAACTCGCCTAAAAAAAACCAAGAGCCAGCCTCTTTATTGATTAATAAAGAATGTTTACCTCGCCAGCCAAGCCCTGCTTTTTCAGCTAATTGACGCTCAAGCACTGGCGCTGAATCAACAAAAGGCCTAAAGCCATAGTCACCTACCTGCTGTTCAATTTTTTTACCTAATTGCTTGAGCCGATTACGCATTAATTTGTGATAGTCGCGGCCAAGCGCATAGCGGCTGATATAGGCTTTCTCGGTATTTTTAAGGTTTTTGGCAAAGCCTGAATCTGGCGGCAGGTAATTCATTTTTACTGAAATAACTCGTTGCGTGCCAGGGACTAGCTCGCTAGGGCGGGCGCGTTTCATTCCATGTGCAGCCATGTAATCCATTGAACCATGATACCCTGCATCAAGCCAACGCTGAAGCTGTGCTTCATGCTTAGTTAAATCAATGTCAGTAATGCCCACTTCACTAAAGCCAAGTTGTTGGCCCCATAATTTTATTTGCTGGGCTAGCTGTTCATAGTTTGGTTTTACGTCGCTCACATACTTCACACAGTTAAATGACAAGCCGCTTAATTTAGCATAATCGCGGCTTGGGTGAAATTGTTATTGCCTAATCTACAAAGCGTTTTAACTGTTGTTGGGTTTGTTGGCTTAGCTTTTGTGATTGTTCAGAATCATGCAGTGCTGTATCTATTTGTTGCTTGGCTTGTTCGCCTAGCGCCACAATTTGCTCAACCGATTCATGCGTTTGGTTTTGGGTATCTTCGAGCAAGTGTACGGCATTGGCTATTTGCTGCAATTGTTGTTGATTAAGTTCAAATTCATTGAGCATTTTACCAAACCCATCAGAGGTGGTGTTAATTGATGTTTGCGCATTATTTGAGTGGTTTATTAATTGCTCTGACTCTTTATTCGTTTCATTAACGAGCTCATTCATTTGGGTAATAAAATCACTAATTTGGCGGGTTGCATCACTTACTTTAACCGATAGGGTGCGAACTTCATCGGCAACCACGGCAAAACCTCGCCCCGCTTCACCAGCGCGTGCCGCTTCACCAGCGCGTGCCGCTTCTATGGCTGCATTTAGTGCTAATAAGTTAGTTTGATCCGAAAACTCTTCAACCATTTTTAAAATACTGCGAATGTTTTCGCTGTTCTCTTTCAAGCCCGCAATCGTTTTAGAAAAACTACCCAGCATTTCATTAATAAGCCTTACCTGCTCAACTAGTTTTGATAGCTCACCAGCAGAGAGCTTTACAAAATTAAGGTGTTCATTATTGACCTGATGTACGCTATCAGTGTTGCTTACTATAGCCTGCAGGCTTTGGGTAATTTGATTACTGGCATTAATAATGGTGTGGCTTAAATTAATTTGCTGCTCACTCAGTTGTTCAGTGTGTTGCATTGATTGCGTTACTTGGCTGTTACTCTGCACACTCTCTTGGGCGCTGGTATAGGTAGTGCTTAATAAACTATTTAAATGGGTAGTAAATTGATTGTATTGCTCACTTAAGTCTCTAAATTCATCAAACGTGAAATGGGGTAATTTGGCTGCTAAATTCGCATCTTGTTGATTAATATTAATGAGCGTATCGCGCATTGCTTTTACCGGGCGCACAATTAAAAAGCGCATATAAAAAATAGTAAAAATAAAGCCTGCAATAATAAGTAGCGCAAGTGCCCAAAATAAGCCAGTGCTTTGTTGGTTTTCGGTTAAACTACTGTGTAACCAAAACAAAGTAATGGCTTGAAATAAAAAAACAAAACTTAAATTCCCAACTATTTTTCGGGTTAAAGTATAAAACAGTGTTTGTTCTAAAAAATTATAAATACGCATGTAGCTACTCATTAAATAGTGACCTACTAAATTATTGTTTTTATAGCATAAATAGCAATTAAATAATTAGTTATAGTTCATTTAATTGCGCCAAAAAATGCTTAGTTCGTTCAGGGTCGTTAGTAAAAATGCCATCAATACCACAGGCAAGCATCAGTTTAATATCTTCAACTTCATCTACGGTGTAGGCAAACACCTGTAAGCCGCGCAGTTTGGCATCGTCAACAAACGACTTGTTCATAAAGTTTTTGTCAACATGAATGCTAAAGGCCTGTAAGTCTTGTGCAAACTTTGCATACTGCAATGGAATTGACGCAGTAAGTGCGCCAATTTTAAGCCACGATAAACGGCTCTTTAGCCAGTGTAGTTGATGATGATTAAATGATGAAACTAAAATATTGTCAGCGGTTATTTTTTTGTTCGCAATGTTACTTTCAAGCACGGTTGCAAACTTTTCAAGTTCAAAGGTATGTTTTAGCTCTAAATTGAGTAAGGTTTGGTTATTATTCCAGTCTATTAATTGCTGCAAAGTAGGGACTTGTTCGCCATTTCCTGCATCAAACTGTTTAATTTGCTGGGCACTAAAGTCGCACACTTTGCCTTTGCCATTAGTGGTTCTATCGAGGTAGGTATCGTGAATAATAACGTAATCATCAAGCGCGCTTTGTACATCAACCTCAATGCCATCTACATTCGCTTTTAACGCCGCTATAATGGCGCTTTGCGTATTTTCAGGAAAGTGTGTGCTTGCGCCTCTATGTGCAAATATTTTCATGGCTGCTTTTTCCGTGAAATTGACCAAGTTTCAAAGCACGCAGCACTAACAATTAGTGCGCCACCAACCAGTGTCATCACTGAGGGGCGTTCGTGCAGAATAATTATAGCCAGTATTGTGCCATAAAGGGGCTGTAAGCAAGAAATCAATCCAGCGGTTGCTGCTGATAAATGTTTTAAACTCGCTGCAAATAACGAATGCGGCATCGCAGTAAACACCACACCGGCAATAAGCAGCAATATTAAATCAGTATCATTAATTTTTGTTATGGGTACTTCAATAAAAGCACACAGCATCAGGCTTGCCACTAAGGTTTGGTAAAACATGGTTTGCGGTCCACCATACTCGCTAAAGTAGCGTTTATGAGTAATATTACGTAGAGCAAAAAATAATGCTGATACCACGCCCGTCACAACACCTAAAGTGATGTCATCGCCTAAATTAACGTTAGGGATCAATAAATAAATGCCAAAAATCACCACCACAGCACTTATTATATCTTTTGTTTTGGGCTTACTTTTATTAAATAGGGGCTCTAAAAATACCGTGATCACGGGATAGGTAAAAAAGGCTAACATGCCCACGGTAATTCCCGCCAATTGCATGCCTGCAAAATAGGTTACCCAGTGAATGCCTACGGCAACGCCTAATAAAATGGCAATCACATAATCTTTAGCGCGATGCAGCTTAATTGGTTTTTTTTGCAAAGTTAGTAGCACACAAATTGCCAGCCCAGCGATAGCCGCGCGATAAGCGGTAATATCTAATGCATTCAAACCAATTAGCTTTGCGAATAAGGCGGTACCGCCAAATAAAAGTACGGCAATGTGTAAGTAAATTAAGCTTTGTTGTTGGGACTGCATTAAATTTCCAGGTCATTTTTTTGGCTATATTAGCATTGCTTTTACACTCTGAAGATGAATTTTTCTATTTCATGACAAATGTCAGCCAAGTTAATGACATTTCACACTCTTATCTATTTTACCCACTGGCATAGTTACCTTACTTATATTGGAGGGTGTTATGAATTCTTTAATTTTAACAAGCTTAAGCATTAGCGATTTTTTAGAAACACTAAGTTTTACTATCACTTATGTAGATTGTTTTATGTTCGTATGCATTTTTATGTTATTTGTATTTATTAATAAAAAGAGTGCTATAAATAAAAATAATAGGCCAGAGGTATTGGTATGAGCTCGGTTAACAGGTTTTCTCAGCAAAGCGATAAAGATTTTTGGAAATATGGTCATTTAGTTTTTACCGGTTTTTATTTACTCCCGATGATCATTGATTTTGCTAACTTTACAGCTCATCAAATCACCTTGTCTTTAGCCTTTTATATTGCGTTTATATTGTTATATGTAAAAGCAATAAATTGCAAAAATGGGGGAGTAACTAAGTTATTTATCGCTATGTTACTGGTGTGTTTTAGTGCCACTTTTTATAGCGCTGGTACACCAACCTTATTTGGCTTTATAGCTTATGTAGCAGGCTATACATATAGCAATTATCAAAGAGTTTATGCCGCATTAGCGATAATTTTAACTGTTTTGCTAAGTTCATATGTGGGTGACATAGCCAAGCTTGAGTACTTTTTAGCGGTGGCTTTAATTTTATGTGCGGCCCTATTTAGCTATGGTATAGCGGCAAAAAGAGAGCATTTACATAAAATTCGTGAGCAAGAAAGCGCAAAGCAATTAGAGCAGCTAGCAGCCATTGCTGAGCGTGAACGCATAGCCCGAGATTTACACGATATTTTAGGTCATTCATTGTCATCAATAGCTTTAAAAGCTGAGCTTGCGAATAAACTCAATCAAGGTGAGCGATACGATCAGGCCAATAACGAAATTGCCCAAGTAGCAAACCTTGCAAGGCAATTGCTTAGCGATGTAAGAAGCGCGGTAAGTGATTTAAAGCAACTCGACCTAGTGAGCCAAATCGCACAGCTAAAACAAACGCTTATAGCGCAAGGCTTTAACATAAAATTTAACGTTAATTTAGCAACCTTACCCGTTAAAGTAGAGGGCATTGCGAGCCTTATTATTAAAGAGTCGGTTACTAATTTATTACGCCATAGCAGCACCAAAAACGGCTCTATCAATATAGAACAAACAAAGCAGCAATTAATTATCAGCGTTATTGATAATGCGCCATGCGCTACATTAAAGGCGGGTAATGGTTTAAATGGCATTAAAGAGCGAGCTGAGCAATTAAATGGCAATGCAACATTTACCTGTGGCGATACATTTACTTTAAATGTTGTGTTGCCACTGAGTGCTGAGGATTTAAAATGATCAAAGTATATTTAGTTGAAGACCAAGCACTGGTGCGCGATGCCGTTGCAGCCTTATTAAGCCTTGACTTTAATATTGAGGTGATTGGTCAAGCAAGCAATGGCCAAGATGCGTTAAATGAAATCAGCGCGCTTAGTGAAGGCTTACATCCAGATATTGTTTTAACAGACATAGAGATGCCAAGCATGAATGGTATTGAGCTTAGTGAACAAATAGCCGCTAAGCACCCTGCAATTAACATGGTAATTATGACCACCTTTTCGCGAGCCGGTTATATTAGGCGTTCTTTAAGTGCGGGTGTTAAAGGTTTTATTTTAAAAGAAGCGCCAAGCGAAGAGCTAATCAATGCGCTTAAAAAAGTAATGCAAGGGCAAAAGGTGATTGACCCAGAGCTGGCAATTAACGCATTAGACGATACCGATCCACTCACAGATAAAGAACGCAAAGCGTTAAAACTTGCAAGTGATGGATTAAAAACCAGCGAAATAGCAAAACAGCTTTATATAAGTGAAGGCACAACGCGTAATTATTTATCCGATGCAATTGCTAAACTCAATGCCACAAATCGAATTGATGCAGCACGTATAGCCCGACAAAAAGGGTGGTTGTAATTGCGCGAATATTTAAACGCTATGGCTTAAGCTCTCGCTCCTTTAATGGTTACAAAAATAGACGCTTTATAAATTTCATACAACGTATTACTATTCTATTTATAATTATAAAAGTAATGAAAAGTGCTAAAAGCGCAGCTAAAAGCACTAAATGAGGGTCTAATGACAGCATTAATAGAAATTACCACGCAAGGAAGCACGGCTATCCTTACTATGAATACAGCAGAAAACCGCCATAATCCAACCTTTATAAACGAGTTTAATCAACACCTAGATACGATTGAGGCTAACGAGCATATTAAAGCGGTGGTGTTAACTTCAAGCAGCGATAAAAGTTGGTCGTTAGGCATTGATTTACAGTGGATGGCAAACCCTGACAACACACCACAAATAATTGCCGATTTTATGAACTCGATAGGTGCCTTGTTTAAACGTATTGTTACTTTTCCTATGCCTATTATTGCCGCGCTAAACGGCCACACTTATGGTAATGGTTCGGTACTGGCGTGTGCCTGTGATTTTAGATTTATGAAATCAGACAAAGGCTTCTTTTGTTTCCCCGAAGTCGATGTATTAGTGCCGTTTGTACCGTCTATGTTTCCTATTATTAATAAAGCCATAGATCAGCAATTTTTTAATCGTTTAGCCATGACCGGTGAGCGCGTTGATGCGCAAAAATTATTACAACATAACGTTATAGAGGCCACCTTTGTTGATGAGCAAGCCTTGCAAACGGGTGTGTTAGAGTTTGCGCAAAGCTTTAATAAAAATCGCTGGATATACTCTCAAAACAAAAGCCAAATGAACAAACCAATACTCGATGTTATGGCTGCACAAGATGCGGCTTTTATTGAACACATCAGCACGCTATTGTGGAAGAAACTACAGCAAAAGTAAGCTGTTTATATAAAAGTGAGTAAACATCAGCATTGCTATTTTACTCACTTTTAAGCTCTTAAATTAAGTACATGTTAAGCGTTATTTAGTTATATTTTCACAAAATGCAAAAGGTAATAACGCTTTATTAAAAGTTTAATGGCTTTTACCTGTCTCATTGCGAGTATATGAGTTAAAATACTTACATAACCAACTAACAAGATAGTGAATGTCAAACCAAGATCCAAATCTCAGTCGAGAACAAGAAAAGTACGAAAACCCAGTCCCTAGTCGTGAGTTTATACTTACTCACCTGCAAGAGCGTTCCAAACCTGCTAACTACGCACAACTATGTGAAGAACTCGCAGTCAACGATGAAGAACGACAAATAGCATTTAAGCGCCGACTTCGCGCCATGGAGCGTGATGGGCAGCTGTATTTTAATAAATTTAAATGTTATGCCCTGATTGACGAAGCCGGTTTAACCAAAGGCAAAGTAGTCGGTCACAGAGACGGTTTTGGCTTTTTAGAAGTTGAAGGCGAGAGCAAAGATTGGTTTATTGCCAAGCATCAAATGAATATGGTGCTACACGGTGACATCGTTCTTGCCAAAGGCACTAAACGCGGCTCAGGCTCAAAATGCGACGCACGCATCATCAAAGTACTCACTAACGAGCGCGCACCCATTGTAGGGCGTTATTTTGTTGAGCATGGTATTGCCGTTGTTGTGGCTGAAGATCCGCGCATTACCCAAGACATTATTATTCTACCGGGTAACGAAAAAGGCGCGCGCCATAACCAAATGGTGCAAGTGCAAATAACCCAAAACCCAAGCCGTAATATGAATGCGGTAGGTAAAGTTATCGACGTACTGGGCGAGCATTTAGCGCCGGGTATGGAAATTGAAGTTGCGCTGCGTAATCACGATATTCCACACGTATGGCCTGAAGAGGTTGAACAACAAGTTGCCCACTTAGGTGAATTTGTTGAAGAAGCTGATAAACAAGGTCGAGTTGATTTACGCGGCTTACCGCTTGTGACCATAGATGGCGAAGACGCTCGTGATTTTGATGATGCCGTATACTGTGAGCCTAAAAAGTCAGGTGGCTGGCGCTTATGGGTAGCCATTGCCGATGTATCCCATTATGTAGGTATGAACACGCCGCTTAACAAAGAAGCGATAGAGCGCGGTAATTCAGTGTATTTCCCTGAGCAAGTTATTCCAATGCTACCAAAAGTATTATCTAACGGTTTGTGTTCGCTTAACCCTGAGGTTGATCGCCTGTGTATGGTTGCAGAAATGACCGTATCGCAAGAGGGTAAGCTGTCGGGCTATAAGTTTTACGAAGCACTAATGAATTCGCATGCTCGTTTAACCTACACCAAAGTAAATGCCATTTTACAAAATGACGAAAAGCTCCGTAAAGAATACGCAGCTGTAGTGCCACATTTAACTGACTTACAGCAAATGTACATGGCATTAAAAGCAGCACGCCAAGAGCGTGGTGCAATTGAATTTGAAACACTCGAAACCCGTTTTGTATTTAACGCACAGCGTAAAATAGAATCAATTGTGCCAGTTATTCGTAACGATGCGCATAAGCTCATTGAAGAATGTATGATTTTAGCCAATGTTTCGGCTGCTAAATTACTGGAAAAACACGAAGCCAGCGCACTGTATCGAGTACATGATGAGCCCGATAGCGAAAAGCTGGGTAACTTTACTCAGTTTTTAACTGAGCTGGGGATTGAAAGCACGCTAAGTGATGAACCAACCCCAAAAGAAATTACTCATGTATTGGCTCGTTTAGGTGACCGCCCAGAGGCTGAACTTATTCAAACTATGCTGCTGCGCTCAATGAAACAAGCGGTTTATCAGCCAGATAACATAGGTCACTTTGGTTTAGCATTATCGGCTTACGCGCACTTTACCTCGCCAATTCGCCGTTACCCAGATTTAGTGGTGCATCGTGCAATTAAAGCGGTATTAAAAGCACAAGGGCAGCAAACCTCTGGTGAATACGCTTACAGCGATGATGAAGTCGATCAACTTGGTGAGCAATGTTCTACCACTGAGCGCCGCGCAGACGATGCCACCCGTGAAGTAGCCGATTGGTTAAAATGTGAATACATGCAAGATCATGTAGGCATGGAGTTTAACGGGGTTATTTCATCGGTTACTAACTTTGGTTTATTTATTCGTTTAGATGACTTACAAATTGATGGATTAATTCATGTTACTAATTTAGGTGATGAATATTTCCAGCATGATGCAGCTAAACATTGCTTGGTGGGTGAGCACACACATACGGTTTATCGTTTAGGCGACAAAGTCACTGTGCAGGTTGCCTCGGTAAGCTTAGATGATCGTCGTATAAACTTAACGCTTAAAGGCGATGTTGCTCAAGATCGTTATGCGCGTCGTCGTGCACCTAAAAAAAATGCTCCAGCGAGCGTTCGCTCGCAACTTAAAGCCGGTAAAATCCCGGGTAAAAAGTCAGCAAGTGATGACAAAAAGCCAAAGGCGGGTAAAAAGCCTGCTGCAAAAGGTAAATCAGCGAGCAAATCAAAAGTAAAAGCGGATGGCACCACCGCTAAGAAAAAAACCAAAAAGAAAGCGGTCAAAAAGCCTAAAAGACCAGGTAAAAATGCCCGTAAACGTAGTAGCCCAGGAGCAAACAATTCGTGAGTAATGAATTAATTTTTGGCTTTCACTCTGTTGAAGCAATTTTGGCAAAAGAGCCAGAGCGTTTTATAGAAATATACGCCCTTAAAGGACGTGATGATAAGCGCTTATCGCCAGTGATTGAGCAAGCGCGTCAGTTTGGTATTTCAGTACAGTTTATGCAACGAAAAGCGCTTGATAACAAAGCGAAAGATGAACAGCA
Source organism: Pseudoalteromonas sp. APC 3694 (assembly GCF_030407565.1). Taxonomy (NCBI): domain Bacteria; kingdom Pseudomonadati; phylum Pseudomonadota; class Gammaproteobacteria; order Alteromonadales; family Pseudoalteromonadaceae; genus Pseudoalteromonas; species Pseudoalteromonas sp. APC 3694. Next base: position 2,984 of record NZ_JASDDE010000076.1, on the reverse strand, counting down.
TCAAGGCATTATTGCCAACGTAAAAGCGGCACGTGTGTTTAACGAAAAAGATCTTGATGAGATCATTGAACGCGAAGACACCCCGTTTTTACTGGTACTTGATGGCATTACCGATCCGCATAATTTAGGTGCCTGCTTACGTAGCGCCGATGCTGCCGGTGTACATGCGGTGATTGTTCCTAAAGACAAATCAGCAAAGCTTAATGGCACAGCACGTAAAGTGGCCTGTGGCGCAGCAGAAACGGTACCGCTTATTCAGGTTACTAACCTTGCACGTACATTACGTGAAATAAAAGACGCAGGTGTATGGGTTGTAGGCACAGCCGGTGAAACCGACACACATGTGTTTGATGCCAGCTTAACAGGCCCAATGGCGATTGTGATGGGAGCTGAAGGCGAAGGTATGCGCCGTTTAACCCGTGAGCACTGTGATGTACTCGTTAAAATTCCAATGGCGGGCACGGTTTCAAGTTTAAATGTATCGGTTGCAACCGGTATTTGTTTATTTGAAGTATTACGCCAGCGCGCAGAAACAAATTAAGCCTATTAATTACATAGGCATTAAAAAGCCGAGATTGATTTAATCAACCTCGGCTTTTTTGTACTTTTAAGTTAGCACTTTATTAAAAACTGTAAGAGTAGCCCATTTGTACTGAACGTGGCTTACCAGGTTGAATACCGCCATTTGCACGGTTAGCAATGTAGGTTTTATCAAACAAGTTATCTACGCTTAGGTATACTTTTTGGTTTTCGTCGATTAAGTACTTAGCAGCTAAATCCCATACAACACGGCTATCAATCGCATTTAAGCCTGAGTTAGTTAAATCAGCATGTGCATCAGACACGTAACGTATTTGGCTATTTACCACAAAGTTATTCACTTCTGCGCCAAACGATAAAGCAACCTGGTTCTCAGGTACGTAAGGCATTGCATCGCCTTTTTCTACTGAGCCCCAAATTTCTGAATCAAACGTGTTTTTAAATTCTGAATCTGTGTAGGTGTAAGTTAATTTTACTGGGAACGCAACCGATGCAGTATTAAACGTACGACCTGCGCTAAATTCAAAGCCCGATACTTCTACTTCACCGTAGTTGTATTGGTCACCAATGTTATCGTCATTACAACCTACTGATGCAGTACAGTTACCATGCATGTTGTCGTAATCAGAGTAAAACGCAATTACTTCACCGTTAAAACCGCCCGCATTAAAACGAGAGCCAAACTCGATGTTGACGCTTTCTTCTTCGTCTTGGTCGGCATTACCCGGTGCTGCAGGGGCGTAACCTTTTTGAATACCAGCAAGTAACGTAACATTGTCGTTAAGTGTGTAAGTAGCGCCTAAAGACGGTACTAAAATTTCAGTATCGTTAGAGATATCTTTTGTTAAGCCTAGGCTACGGGTTGGATCTGACTTAGCCCACTCTTCACGGGTAATAGTTATGTCTTCATAACGAAGACCAGCACTCACTACTAATGCATCCATTGTCCATTCGTCTTGAATAAATAGCGTGCTTGCTTTTGCACTGTCTAAACGGTTGCTGTTAGAGCCTGGAGCGCCTTGTGAGGTAAGAGTCATGCTTAAATCTTGATTAAGCGTGTATTTGTCTTCCCACTGGAAACGATCCATTTCATCTTCGTGGTAACGTACGCCAACCGTAATGTAGTGAGCGCCCGCTGGGATGTGTAATTCAGACTGCACACCTTTGGCTTGGTAGTCACGGTTATTGGCTTTAACACCTATATTTTCAATACCCGCAGCTGTTGGGTTTGCTTCAAACTCGCTGTATTGCTCAAGTGTGCTTGAACCAACACTGCTTGCTTTATACCAGTTACGGTGGAAGTCGTTTAGATAAGCGGTTGCTAAAACTTCATAACCTTCACCAAAACGGTATGCATAGTTTACTTGGTATGCATTATGGCGAGTGTTCATTTCATCATTTTGCGATGCCGCATAACGACGGTACGGGTTTTGTTGGTAATCAGCATCGGTTAAACCCATGTAGGTTTCGTCTGATGTTTCTTCAGAGTACTTTACTTTGAACTCAATGTTATGCGCATCGTTTTCACCAAAGGTATGGCCAAACTTTACCAATACATCGTTTTTTTCAAAACCAGTGTTGTCATCACCTACTGGCAATTCTTTAAAGCCATCAGCGCCGTAAGAAAACACTTCAATTAAGCCTGCAGTGTTGTTTTTTTCTTTTGCGAAGTAAGCGTGACCTTTGTAGTAACCATCGCTACCAAGGGCTGCATCTAGCATGCCTGTTGAGCTATTTGGCTCAGTTGGCAGGCTGCGAGAAAGTAAGTTTAATACACCACCGGTTGTACGCGGGCCGTATTTAACAGAGGCAGCGCCTTTTAGCACTTCAATTGACTCCATACGACCCATAGTAGGGAAGTAGTAAGCCGATGGCGCAGAGTAAGGAGCCGGAGCAACAAGTACGCCGTCTTCCATCACAGAAATTTTGTCGTTACGGCCAGTACCTGTACCGCGCATACCAATATTAGGGCGCAGGCCGTAGCCATCTTCTTCTTGAACGTAAACACCAGGTACAGATGCTAATACGCGAGAAATATCGGTAAATTCGAATTTTTGCAATTCTGCATCTGAAATAAACGTAGCAGATCCTGGAATATCGTTAATAGCGGCTTGTGAGCCAATAACGGTAATTTGTTCAAAGTTACGCTCAACTTTGTCAGTATCTTTTGCCATTGCTGTTGTGCTCAAAGACAGCGCAACAGCTGCAGTTAACGAAGAAACTAAAAATTTATGTGACATTGATTACCCTAAAAATAGTTCAACTACTGAAATTGGCGTAATTTAAACATGTTAACGAATGAGAATCAATATTATTAAGTTTTACTATCATTTACATCTGTCGTAAAAACAGGCTGTTTTTATAACATTTTTAACTAGGGTCTGTTGATCTTTCAAGGTTGAATTTGCAGCAGTCTGTTTGGTATTTAGGCAAGGCAGAGCCTA
>NZ_JASDDE010000075.1:0-16197 GCF_030407565.1 Pseudoalteromonas sp. APC 3694 | reverse complement strand
TCAAGGCTGTAGAAGCCCATTGATCGACACGGAGTGGCGTCGATGGGTAGTTCACAGACATTATCGGAATTAATTAAAAACGCCATAGAATCCTCATGGAAAAGCGCTGACTATACACAATATAGTCAGCATTAATATTTTTTCCAGAGTTTACTATGTGTGTAAGATGCTTTTCCTACACTAACCTGTCATGGTAACAAACTCTTCCGACCCTGTTGGGTGTAGTGCGACAACCGCATCAAAATCGGCTTTAGTCGCGCCCATTTTCATGGCAACAGCAAAGCCCTGAATCATTTCATCAACGGTGAAACCGATACCGTGTAAGCCCACAACTTTTTCATCATCGCCTGCACACACTAACATCATGTTACATGCTTGGCGATGCTGAGTAACTGCGGTGTACATAGCCGCAAAGCTTGATTTATATACTTTTACATTTTCTTCGCCGTACTGAGAAATCGCCTCTTGTTCAGTTAAGCCAATGGTGCCGATAGGTGGATGGCTAAATACCACGGTTGGTACTAGGCTGTAGTCCATTTTCAAATCGTTCGGCAATTCTTTATTAAATAAACGCTCAGATAGAGTACGACCCGCTTTTACAGCAACCGGTGTAAGCTCAATACCATTTTCGATAATATCACCCACAGCGTATACATTCTTAGCCGTGGTGTTTTGGTATTCATCTACTTTTACATAGCCGCTTTCGTTTACTTCTACGCCTGCTGCAGCAAGGTTAATTTTATCGGTTGTAGGTGTACGACCAATCGCCCAAATAACTTGATCAACATTTTCGCTGTAACCATTCTCAAAATGAATCGTTAAGCTGCCATCAGCCTCTTTTACCACCTCTTTTGGTGAACACTCAGTGTGCAGAGTAGGGCCTTCTTTTGCCATAATATCAACCAGTGTGTCGATAATGTATGGGTCAAAGGTACGCAGTGGCTTGCTCTTACGAACAAATAAATGGGTTTGTGTCCCTAGGCTGTGCAGCACACCTGCAATTTCTACGGCAATATAACCGGCACCAACAACAGCAACACGCTTAGGTTGTTCGTTCAGCTCAAAAAAGCCGTTTGAATCAATACCGTGTTCAGCACCTGGAATATTAGGAATAGTAGGGCGTCCGCCTACGGCGACTAAAATGTGATCGGCAGTATAGTGCTCGCCATCTACTTCAACAGTTTTACTATCCACAAACTTTGCAAAGCCTTTGATCACAGTTACGCCATTTTTAGCTAAACCATTATCATAGCCTTTGTGAATACGGCCAATATAGGCTTCACGGCTTTCTACTAACTTTGACCAGTCAAAGCCTTTAACTTCAACATCAAAACCGTAATCAGGAGCATAAAGATTAATTGCTTCAGCAACTTGAGCACCATGCCACATTACTTTTTTAGGAACACACCCTACGTTTACGCAGGTGCCACCCATGTGTTTAGCTTCAATTAATGCTACTTTTGCGCCACGCATTGCTGCACGGTTAGCTGATGCAATACCACCACTACCGCCACCAATTGCAATGTAATCAAAATGCTGAGCCATGTTTAATCCTCTAAATATTAATTTAACTTTTCTGTGCTGATGATAGCATATGCGATGAGCAAGTCACTTGTTCGGGGCTGCTAAAATCTATCAAACATCCTTCATCAAACGAAAGATATGCTATTTCAGATCAAGCTGCTAAGTGATCATTTACAGATACACACTCGTTAACTAGTAAAGCAGGTTTGCCCTTGTATTTACGTATTTTGCCCCAACTTAAACTTTTATATTTTGCATAAACCGAGAATCACTATGACCAATGCACATACTAATCCCCTAATCGGGCTTGAAGGTTTACCGCCTTTTTCAAAAATAAAGCCTGAGCATGTTGTCCCGGCACTAAAAAAAGGTATTGAGCACTGTCGCAGTGCAATTAATGATGTATTAGCAAAGCAATCATACACATGGGAAGATTTAGTATTACCCCTTGAAGAAGCTGACGATAAACTATCGCGATTGTTTTCACCGGTATCGCATTTGAACTCAGTAATGAACAATGATGAACTTCGCGAAGCCTACGAGCAATGTTTACCGCTTATTTCTGAATACTCTACTTTTGTTGGTCAGCACCAAGGTTTGTATGAGGCTTACAACGCACTTTATAACAGTGACGAATTTAAAACACTCACTACCGCTCAGCAAAAAACCATTACCAACGCATTGCGTGACTTTAAGCTTTCAGGCATTGCGTTAAATCCTGAGCAGCAAAAACGCTACGGTGAAATTAGTGCGCGTTTATCAGAGCTTGCTTCAAAATTTGGTAATAACGTGATGGATGCCACGCTTGCATGGCATAAGCATATTACCGATGAAAGCCAATTGGCTGGTTTACCAGAATCAGCGCTTGCATTAGCGGCCGATACGGCAAAAAGTAAAGACTTGGAAGGCTGGGTATTTACTCTCGATTTCCCATCTTACTTACCTATAATGACTTACGCAGACGACCGTGAACTTCGCAAAGAAACATACACCGCGTTTTCTACTCGTGCATCCGATCAAGGTCCAAATGCAGGAGAGTTTGATAACTCGGCGATTATGAGTGAAGAGCTGGCACTGCGTCATGAGTTAGCACAATTACTTGGCTTTAATAATTACGCCGAAAAATCTTTAGCTACAAAAATGGCAGAATCACCTGCACAGGTATTTTCATTTTTAGAAGACTTAGCTGCTAAATCTAAGCCACAAGCAGAGCAAGAGCTTAAAGAGTTGCAACAATACGCAGAGCAACAGCACGGTATTAGTGAACTACAGGCATGGGACTTTGGTTATTACAGCGAAAAGCTAAAGCAAGAAAAGTACGCGATTTCAGATGAAGTATTACGCCCATACTTCCCTGCCGATAAAGTGCTCAGTGGTTTGTTCGAAACTGTTAACCGCTTGTTTGGTATTACTGTTAAAGAGCAAAAAGACATTGATACTTACCATAAAGATGTGCGCTTTTTTGAAATTTACGATAGCAACAATACTTTACGTGGCCGTTTTTACTTAGATTTATACGCCCGTGACCACAAGCGTGGTGGTGCGTGGATGGATGACTGTATGGGTCGTAAAGTGCGTGCTAATGGTGAACTTCAAACACCAGTTGCTTACTTAGTGTGTAACTTTAATAAAGCGATTGGCGATAAGCCTGCTTTGTTTACCCATAATGAAGTAACCACACTGTTCCATGAGTTTGGTCACGGCATTCACCACATGTTAACTCAAGTAGATGCAGCGCCTGTTGCTGGTATTAATGGTGTAGCATGGGATGCCGTTGAATTGCCAAGTCAGTTTTTAGAAAACTGGTGTTACGAAGAAGAAGCCCTAAGCTTTATTTCAGGCCACTTCGAAACCGGTGAGCCATTACCAAAAGAGCTACTAGATAAACTATTGGCCGCTAAAAATTATAACTCAGGTATGCAAATGTTAAGACAACTTGAGTTCTCGTTATTCGATTTTAAAATTCACCATGACTACGTGGCAGACAAACCATGTAACATTCAAGCTGTGCTTGATGATGTACGCAGTCGTACCTCAGTCATTAAGCCGCCAGCGTTTAATCGTTTTCAGCATGGCTTTAGTCATATTTTTGCGGGTGGTTATAGCGCGGGGTATTACTCGTACAAATGGGCTGAAGTACTTTCGGCTGATGCCTACTCTAAATTTGAAGAAGAGGGAATTTTTAATCCACAAACTGGCCAAGCGTTTATGCAGCATATTCTTGAAAAAGGCGGCAGCGAAGAGCCAATGGCACTGTTTAAAAACTTCCGTGGTCGTGAGCCAAGTGTAGACGCACTACTACGCCATAGTGGCATTGCCGCTTAGGGTCTGTTGAGCTTTGCGGATTAAAATATAATTACAAAAGCGCCCCAGAGGCGCTTTTTTATTTAATTACTCAAACACAACTAAGTAAACAACAAACGCAGCCAGAACCTGAGAGCGAAAATAACGATATTGAGTTGTTTTAAACTAGAGATCGTATATTGGCTTTGTTTGGGTATAATAACGGTGAAATTTATCATCGGAGTGTGAAGTGGTTATACAGTGTGCGTTTAAAGAGTGTCGACCTTATTTAAATGAGTTAGAAGCACGCTTTGGGCTTGCTCAATGGGCAGAGCAAAGCAGTGGTTTTAGCTTGCATTACGATGATAAAGGACTAAGCCTGTATAAAACTGACGAGCCAAAATTAGGTGCTATTAACGTAGACTTTATAACTGGTGCCGTTGCACATAGGCGTAAATTTGGTGGTGGTAAAGGGCAATCAATTGCCAAAGCCGTTGGTCTTAATAAGGGCGCAACGCCAGTGGTACTCGATGCCACAGCAGGCCTTGGACGCGACGGTTTTGTGTTAGCCTCATTAGGCTGTAAAGTAATTTTACATGAGCGCCACCCCGTGGTTGCTGCACTGTTATATGATGGCTTACAACGTGCTTATAACGATAGTGAAATTGGCCCATGGATGCAGCAAAATATGAGCCTTATCTTTGGCTCAAGCCATACCTTACTTGCTCAATGTGACAGCATGCCCGATGTGGTTTACCTTGATCCAATGTTCCCGCACCGTGAAAAATCAGCATTGGTTAAAAAAGAAATGCGCGTATTCCAAGAATTAGTAGGTGGCGATACCGACGCCGATGATTTACTCGAGTTTGCCTACCCCCTTGCCAGCAAACGTGTTGTAGTTAAACGCCCCGATTACGCACCATTTTTAAATGATAAAACCCCAAGCATGCAAATCAAAACCAAGAAGAACCGCTTTGATGTGTATGTAAAAGCCGCGATGGTTTAGTTTAGGTTAAAGGTTAACGGGCTACGAGCGACGGGCTGTCGCTGAAACCATAGTCTGACATAATACAACCATACTATGACATAATTAAACCATACTTTGACATAAATCCTCTTATTAAAAATTATACTAAAAATAAATATAATTATAATCAATCACTTACACATAAGTTAAACCATAGTGTGACATGCTGGATTTTTATTTGTATAGTGTGTGTACTAAAATAATAAAAATAAATATTTACTTATGTATATACGCAACTTAAGAAAGCCTTCTCCTAATAAAAATGTATTCAAATTTGCGAGCACTAAAGTTAGTAGTGTAGTTATGTGTGAGAGCACATTAGAGTTTGATGCATGTTTTCATCATGAATATAACGACTTGATAGAGAGTTTTGGCAGTCAGCCTGAAGGCTTTAAATATGAGTTTATGGGTAAAAGCTTACCTTATACACCAGATGCACTGATTTCATATACAGATAAAACTCAAAAATACCACGAATATAAGCCCTATTCTAAAATTGCTTCTCCACTATTTAGAGCTGAATTTGCGGCTAAAAGGGCTGCATCATTAAAAATGGGAATTGATCTTATTTTAGTGACTGATAGGCAAATTAGGGTAAACCCAATATTAAACAACTTAAAACTATTACATCGCTACTCAGGTGTTTATGGTATCAGTAGCATTCAAAATGAGTTGCTCAGCTTTATTCAAAAATCAGGGGTAATTAAGTTAAATGATATAAGCTCTCAGATTGGTTTACCAATTGGTAAAACACGCTCCTTTATATTTGGGTTAATGCATAAAGGATTGGTTAAGGCTGATCTAGGGTGTGATGATTTAACTAATAATCCAACATTATGGGCTACACCATGACTGACTTTTTTAATGAATTTGATGAATCACTAGCGCCATTAAAACCACAAACGCCCACTCAATATGTCAAATTAGATGATGCCAACTTAATCAAGCGTGATTTGGATACCTTTACTGTTGCTTTAAAAAACCAAGCGTTACAAAGGTATAAGCTAATTAGCTCTATCGATAAAAAGCTTTCACGTGGGTGGACCCAACGAAATTTAGAGCCTATTTTAGACGAGCTTTTTAAAGAGAATACACAAGATAGGCCAAATTGGCGGACTGTTGCTCGTTGGCGCAAAAAATACATCGACAGCAACGGGGATATTGCCTCCCTTGCTGATAAAAACCATAAAATGGGAAACAGAACCAAGCGTATAGAAGGAGATGATACGTTTTTTGATAAAGCATTAGAGCGATTTTTAGATGCTAAAAGGCCTACTGTTGCAACAGCATACCAGTACTACAAAGACTTAATTATTATTGAAAATGAGAGTATTGTTGAAGGCAAGATTCCAATAATATCCTACAATGCCTTTAATAAAAGAATCAAAGCAATGCCACCATATGCGGTTGCGGTTGCAAGGCATGGTAAATTTAAAGCAGATCAATGGTTTGCTTATTGTTCAGCACACGTGCCTCCGACAAGAATTCTAGAGCGGGTAGAGATTGATCATACTCCACTTGATTTAATTCTACTTGATGATGAGTTACTTATCCCTATAGGAAGACCTTATCTAACATTACTTATTGATGTATTTAGTGGTTGTGTTCTTGGTTTTCATCTTAGTTATAAATCTCCTTCGTACGTATCTGCTGCTAAGGCTATTACTCATGCAATTAAGCCAAAATCACTTGATGGTCTGAATATAGAACTACAAAATGATTGGCCTTGCTTTGGTAAATTTGAAAATTTAGTTGTAGATAATGGGGCTGAGTTTTGGTCCTACAACTTAGAACATGCTTGTGAGGAATCAAAAATAAACGTTCAATATAATCAGGTACGCAAGCCCTGGCTAAAACCGTTTATAGAGCGGTTTTTTGGCGTGATTAATGAATATTTCCTACCAGAACTGCCAGGGAAAACATTCTCAAATATTTTAGAAAAAGAAGAATATAAACCTGAGAAAGATGCGATCATGCGTTTTTCAACGTTTGTAGAAGAATTTCACCGTTGGATCGTGGATGTATACCATCAAGATAGTAATTCGCGTGAAACTCGTATCCCAATTAAACGTTGGCAACGAGGATATGATGTCTATCCTCCTTTAACTATGAATGAAGATGATGAAGCGCGTTTTGATATGTTAATGCGCATCTCAGACTCAAGAACGTTAACGAGAAATGGGTTTAAATATCAAGAGTTAATGTATGACTCAACAGCTTTGGCTGATTATCGTAAACATTATCCGCAAACAAAAGAAACTATAAAAAAACTGATTAAAGTTGATCCTGATGATATTTCAAAAATTTATGTTTACTTAGAAGAGCTGGAAAGCTACCTAGAAGTACCGTGTACAGACCCTACCGGTTATACGGACGGGTTAAGTATCTATGAGCATAAAACAATAAAAAAAATTAATAGAGAAATGATTAGGGAATCTAAAGATAGTCTGGGCTTAGCTAAAGCTCGCATGGCTATTCATGAGCGAGTAAAACAAGAGCAAGAAGCTTTGATTGAATCAAAAACTAAAGCAAAAATAACAACTGTCAAAAAGCAAGCTCAAATAGCTGATGTAAGCAATACAGGAACGGGCACTATTAAGGTTTCTGAAAAAAGTGCAGCCCCTGTGCAAAAAAATATAAGTAACGATATTTTTGATGATTGGGATGATGACTTAGAGGCATTTGAATGAATGCCTTAACAGAATTACAGATCGGACAGTTGCGCAACTTTAGCGATTGCATCGTTATGCATACTCAAATTAAAACAATTTTTAATGACTTTGATGAATTAAGATTAAACCGTAAATTTCAGTCAGACCAACAGTGTATGCTATTAATTGGTGATACAGGCGTAGGAAAAAGCCATACCATTAATCACTACAAAAAAAGAGTTCTAGCTACACAGAATTATAGCCGAAACACTATGCCAGTCTTAATAAGTCGTATATCTAGGGGGAAAGGCTTAGATGCTACTTTAATTCAAATGCTGGCAGATCTGGAGCTATTTGGAAGTAGTCAAATTCAAAAGCGAGGCTACAAAACAGACCTTACTAAAAAGCTTGTAGAAAGCTTAATTAAAGCTCAAGTTGAGTTACTCATCATTAATGAGTTTCAGGAGTTAATAGAGTTTAAAAGCATACAAGAGCGGCAACAAATCGCAAATGGGTTAAAGTTTATTAGTGAAGAAGCCAAAGTGCCAATAGTACTGGTTGGTATGCCTTGGGCTGCAACAATAGCTGAAGAACCACAATGGGCTTCTCGCTTAGTTAGAAAAAGAAAACTTGAATACTTTAGCTTAAAAAATGATAGCAAGTACTTTCGTCAATATTTAATGGGCCTAGCGAAACAAATGCCATTTGATGAGCCGCCTAAGCTTGAAAGTAAAAATACCACAATAGCGTTATTTGCTGCATGTCGAGGTGAGAATCGAGCTCTTAAACATCTACTATTGGAGGCTTTAAAATTAGCATTGAGTTGTAACGAGTATCTTGAAAATAAACATTTTATTACTGCTTATGAAAAGTTCGACTTTTTTAATGACAAAGAGTCACTGGAGTTAAAAAACCCTTTTGAACAAGATGCTAAAGATATTGTTATTTATGAAGTAATTAAAAGCTCATCCTATGACCCAAATGCATTAGATCCTGAACATATGCTCACAGGTCGTAAATTCGCAATACTAAAGTAAGCTTTACTAGCCTAAGGTCTATTAAGGAGATTCAAACGGATAAGTCTTAACTTCAACTATCAGATTAGGTTAGTGTGATTCAATCAAGTCTGATAGTCGCATATGTGCCATGTCCGGACGTTCGTAACGCCTTACTAATGAGCGCATAAATGCTTGGCTAAAATTAGCGACGAAGGAGCGCAAGCCAAGCGTTTTGCGTCCTTTTGAGTAACTTGTTAGAGCACTAGTACTTGCTACGTTTAGTTTCAAAGCCACCACCAGATTTTGCAAAATTAAGTGCATCTAATTTATTGAAAGAACGATCAAACAATTTGGGCTTACAAAGAGTGCAAATATGTACGACCCCTTTATTACTCTCATTGTAGCGCCAAAGTAAATCTCTATAAACTTTACAAGAATCACAAGACATTCTTTCGTTAACACGAACGCCTCGTTTACTAATAAGAAGCAATGGCACTGGTTGAGGATGCTTTACTTTACGATGTTTTTTTAATTGGTTTCTGCCAAATTTTTCTCCACAAATTTTACATGGGAAAAGTTTTTTAGGCTTCACTGTATCCATAGTGCTCTAACGCCCGCAATAAACGGCGGCCCGACAGGGACGTCCGGTGGAGGCCCATCGGGCCGGAACGAATTTAATTGCCTTGTTATGCATGTTGAGGCGTTCTCCGAAGGAGAAGACGCCACCGAAATTGCCGATAGCGGTAAAAAATATTTGCGTACAGCCACACCAAAAGCGTCAAGACACCCGCCTTGACCTCCACATCATCAGTGTAGCTGCAGGTTTCATTTTGCTCAGGAGTTACTTGGATGAGGTGATTCCAAACCGGAACCAAGCCACCGCCCTCCTTGGTAAAAAGCACCCGCTTACTGTCGTCGATCTCTTGGAAGGTTATTGAGTGTCTCCACGCTGGAATGAGCCCGAAGAACATCAGACGAGTATTTTCTGTGGAGCCCTCTCGCCACTCCGGCGGAAACCGGTGAGAGCCGGAAAATCCAAGAAATCCACGTGTGACGAATAACAGGGTATCGCTCTTTCTGACCAGAGCCCAAACCTTGTCGGCGGATGAATTAAAGGTAGTTGATACTTTTACTCGCAACTCACGATCCTTGTCAGTCTCAGTGCATAACGCCCGTGTATGCGGACGGAGTGGAAACGCGAAGCGTTGGAACGGAGTTCCGACATGACACGTTTGTTAAGTGCTAACTGCGCTGGTAAAAACAAGCTTATTACCAAATGGATCTGAAATAGACATATCCTTGCTTCCCCAAGGCATTTCTTGTATGACAGGCCTAGAATACTTGTAGCATTTACCAAGCAATAGCTCGCGATACGCCTCTAGATTACTTACTTGGATTCGTAGCGCCGTACCGGGGCTAGAATCTCCATGATGCTCAGATATATGAAGCACGCAACTACCTTTTGAAATTTGCATATAAAGTGGCAAATCCTCAGAAAATCTATGCTCCCAATCTAAATCGAATTCCAGAAATTTCAAATAGAATTCTTTAGCCTTAATTTCATCGAAGCTTCTTAATATTGGCGTAGTGTTCCCAAATTTCATTATTACTCCGATTTATCTATGGCCACTTAACACCAAAATAAGCGGTAGCTGGGTGCTCTTCCCAGGTATCCGTCTTCATTTTCTTTGTTAAGTATCTGTCGTAATTTCATCCCATTCCTGCCCACAGTAACCTATCAGCCAATTTATAGCATGATGTCTCTCTTGCACAATACTTGAATCTATTTCTTCTGGTATGGGTTGATGATTGATTGTAGCGTCTCTAACTTTCCAATGAGAATCATAAATTAGTTCATTTGCATCAAATATCTCATCATCTGAACGTAACTCAGCGTTTTCTATAAAATTTTTGGATTCTTTCAAGTAAAAGTCACAAGCATTCTTTATAGCGTCGAGATCGCATAACTCACTGAAGTTATTGAATGCTGGTAGCTTGTAGAGCGCCCATAGCAATATAGCCAATGATTCTATTCTCCAAGTAGCATTAATAACACTTCGCTTAGTGAGCTGTTGAGATTCAAAAAATGCTTTTTCTTCTTCGGTAACGTACTCCCAAAGAGCTTCTTTTTTTAGCCAAGCTACAATTGCATCGCGATCTTCGCCATTACCTGCTGACACAAGTCCGAAAAGGATTACACTCCGTTGAGCGCACTCAACGCTGCTGCGGATTTCGTCTTCCGTTTCAAGTTCGTCATCATTCTCTTCAATCAACTGTAAAACGTATGAATTATCAAATCCGCAGCAATCACACACAGGATCTTTTAACGATAGACTATCACTTTCTTTGTCGCAGTTAGTGCAGAACAAACAACCTCCTAAAGATACTTAACATTTTAGTATTTATGCGACACGCAGTTTGTGTTGCATAATCGCTTGTTGGACTGAGCCGCTACCTACTCGGTGTGTCAGAGTTGGTGTTGTTTATGCTATGGGAATTTGCTTTTTCTGGCCTAAGCGATATCAAGCCAACGTTACTGGCGAGCCTATCGCATCTAAGCTATCCCTGCTTTACTCAGCGTTTATTATGCTTCCATTACACCTAAATTTGCCTTAAGAAGCAATTATATTTTTACGCACGCAGAGGTCGTTAGCCTGAGCAATTAAGCAGGTTAACTCATTGATTTTAAGCAGCAAGCAAGGCTGCTAACTCGTTCGCACTATTTCATTTGTCGGCGTATCTGAATTCATCACACCAATAAATCGTAAAATACCCACCTTGCATGACTGACAAAACCAATGCGGTATTAATGGTTCTTGCTCTACCTTCGGCTTCACCGCTTTGCATGGGGTTACTGATGCTTGAGCCTTTATTAACCCTAACTTTCGCTTGCGACACGCATTAGCTAAAAAGCCGTAGTGGCGAATGCGCATAAACCCTTTAGGCAATACATGTTGTAAGTAGCGCCGTAAAAATTCATCACAACTCAGCGTCATGACTTTATCGCGGTTGTTATCTGCATAATCGCGGTATTTAAAGCTCACTGTTTCTTCAGTCGCTGACACTAATCGCGATTCTGACATCACGCCTTTTCGGGTATAACGAGCAAGGTAACTAACTAGCTTTTCACTGTACGTTAAACAGGCTTTGCTATACACGCACCATTTGGTTGGCGTGCTTACCTTCGCGAATGAACTATCGCATTCATTGAGCGCCGCCAGCATTTTCCCTCTGAACACTGTTGATAATGCTTTAACGGGGTATAAATAGCCTTTTTCTATTTCATGCCAGTGCGCTTTATCAAGCGCGCCTGCGGGTATCAAACAGTGTAAATGGATATGCTGACCTAAGTTTTGCCCCCACGTATGCAGTACACTTGTCATGCCTAACTGACCATGCCTCTTTCGTTTCGCAAATTTACTCAGCGTTTGCCATGTGGCTTTGAATAAACACTGATACAACGCGTTTGGGTTGTAGTGCGCAATGATATTCAACTCATGCGGGAGTGTAAAAACAAGGTGGAAATACCTACATGGTAATAAATCCTCCTGCTGTTTTTGCACCCATTTAGCCGTAGCCATGCCTTGGCAACGCGGGCAATGACGGTCTCGACAGCTACATCCAATCTTTTGCGACTCCCCACAGCTATCACATTGCCATGCTTGATAACCGAGCTGACCCGTTCTGCATGATTGAAGGTGCTGACACACGCGCAGTTGTTGATAACTCACCGTATGATGTTGGCGATAACTCTCAAGGCTTGAGTTTAAAATATCAGCGAGGTGTAAGGCGTTCATTGTTTACTCCAGCTCGCAAGCAAATCAATGCCGCCATGACCTAACTCTGGTAACCAATGTAAGTAACTTTGTGTGGTTTTAATATCACTGTGGCCAAGCTGATGTTGCAGTTGATGAAGTGGCATACCTGATTCAAGTTGGTGTGTTGCATAAGCATGGCGTAAAGTATGTGGATTACAGTGCTTTAAGCCACACGCTTGTGCATGTTTTCTCAATGGCTTCCTGAAGGTTGATGCTGACATAGGTTTATCCATTAATAACCGTGAATAGAACATCCAACCTGTTGGGTGATACATTTTCCAATAACAACGTAATTGAGCCAGCACGCTATCTGATACAACCACATAGCGTGATTTATCCCCTTTACCTTGTTCAATTAAAATAGTTTTACGCTGTCCATCGATATCTTGCACTTTAATGCGTAGCAGTTCATTAATACGTAAGCCACACCCATAGCACACCATAATCAATGTTTTTAAGCGCATATCGGTGCAACTTTCTATAAGCCGTCGCATGTCATCGCGCGATAAATACGTGGGTGCGCGAAGTTTTACTTTTGGCAGTACAATATCTAAGTTAAGTGGCCGATGTAAAATATTCTTAAACAAGAACCAAATACTGTTTATCTGTATTTTTTGGCTTGCTCTAGAAAGTTTACGAATCGCAGGATCGTTAAAAAAGGCGTTAAGTTCCTCATCAGTAATCGAATCGAGCGGTTTATTAAAATAATGACTGAGTTTTAGTAAATGTTCACAGTAGCTTTTACATGTACTTTGCGAATAACCACGATAGGCTATTTCAGTTTTGACTTGTTCAATGAGTGTATTCATGACTTACCTCCAAGTTATGGGATAACCCCAAGGTAAGTGTGGCTCAAATGATAAGAATAGGATCTCCGCGTAGCGGCTTAGTTCAACAATTTAATAGTGCGCTAATGGCGCATATTTCTGCCGACTTAACGCTCATTTATCCACGTTTTATAGTTTTAACAAATTATCTAAGGTATTACTATCACTAAGTTTTCTAAAATCTCAGATAAATTTAAATAAACCAATATGCGCGCAGCGCTCATTTTCATGAATATATGCGCAAAGAGCAGTTTAACCAATCAATTAACGACGATATTTAGCCAATTTCAATGACCGCTTCTCGCTCATAGGGGCCTGTCAGATGAAACCTAAGCCTAATCATTAAAACTCTATGGACTGATGTTAATTACTTCAAATTAACTTACTAAAAACGTCTCTATCACCCGCTCTCTAAACCCACCAAAGGCCTGTAAAAAGCTTGCTTCCTGAAGCTCTGTTTGCAGCTGATTTACTCCATTTTTGCCCCATGAAAATAATAAATCATCAACCTCAGTATTAACCTGATTATCTGGCTGAGGGTAGTTTGCTTTTTTATGAGTCTCTGTTCCAAAATATTCATTTGCTATAGCGTTATTTCTTATTAGTACGCAAGTGTTAGGTAGCTCTTGGTCGATTCTATTTGCAAAAGTGCTTAGTGTTTCTTCGGCTAAGGTGAATAACCAAGCTTCTTGGTTGGGCGAGCTATTTACTCTTAATATACGGCCAAGCACCTGCCTAAAATAAAGTTCGGTTTTAACTCTGCTTAAATGGCAACATACTTGTAGTCTTGGTATGTCAGTACCTTCCGACACCATGCCAACGCTTACAATCCATTGTGTATTGCTTAAACGAAAATGGCTGATTCTCTCGCCAGCATCACTTTCTTTGTAAGTAACTATGGTTGCTGATTGATGAAAAAGGTCGGTGAGTACAGTCACTATTTGCTCTGCATGTTCAACAGAAGAGGCAACAATTAACCCTGCGGCATTACTATTCTGCTGCCTAATAGTGGCAAGTTTACTTACCCCTTGAGCAACAATGTAATTAATCACAGCTTCGTGCTTAATCAAATCTTGGTAGGAAATCGATGGATCTTTTAGCAAAGACTTTAATGAGTTATAGGTTTTAGTTTCCTGTTTCGTGGTTGTTACCGAAATTTCTTCATTATCAATTAAAATAATTTTAGGGTTACGGCAAACACCATCATTTACCGCCTGTTGCAGCGAGTAAGTGTAATTACATATTATTATATTATCAGGGTCGCTATAAGTTGCCAGTGCGATAGGAAGAAGGTCAGAGCGCCAAGGTGTGCCTGTCAACGCTAACGTAAAAGCAGCGTGCTGTTGAATATTTTTAACAATATCTTGCCCCCATACATTGGCATCCTCAATGCTTGATCCAGCACAGTGGTGTATTTCATCAAACACCACTAACACGCGGTTGTTCTTTAATAACTTCCAATAGTCGTCATTAAAAAAACGCATATTTTGATAAGTATACGAGCAACCAACTGAGCCAATAACACCGTCAAAATTACAGTTTAACCGTTTAGCAAACGTCTTTCTAATACCATTAGCCACCTCACTAGAGGGTGAAAAACAAATCACAAAGTCTATTTGCTTAGTTTCAAATAAATACGCTGCCACTTCTGCCGCCAATACAGTTTTACCGGCCCCTGGTGTAGCTAAACAAAAAAAGTGCTTATGGCTTTGGGAGTAATGCTTTTTAACTGCCGATAAGCAGGCTGCTTGCCAACTCCTTAACATGGTTGTTTTTCTGTTATTTTATTACCCAATAAAGTCTGCAAAGCGTTTATTTTGCCAAGTAATTTAATCGACTTTTCCTTAGCTTGAGTGTGATGCAGTTGCAACTTTTCTTGCAGCTTAGGGTAGCGTGCAGAAAGGCGCTGATACTCTTTAGCTTCTTCAAGTACAGTATTTAAATCAATCTCGTATGTTAATAAATCTTTTTTAAGTTCTTCTTGGTACTCAATAACTTTAACTGTTTCGGTCGAAATATCAGGAACGCTAATATTTGCAGTATCTATTTGTTTGACTTTGCCTCGCCTTGAAGTAGGAATGATTTCTAAACTTGAAAAAAGCTCTGTTGTTGAATATATAACCTCTTTAGCTCCCTTATTTAATTTATTGGTTCGTCTTAAGAGTCCATTTGCAACATTGCGAGTTAATTGGCGATATACAAACTTTCGGGTTTCTACTGGATCAGTAAACTCAGATTGTTCACGCAATAATGCCTCTTTCGCTTGCGTCACAGTGAAATTATTCATCTGTTTGATTACCAAAAGAAAATGTAAAAATACATTCATATTCGCTTTTTTACTCATTGCTAAACCTTACTACTCACCATAAACTTAGGATTCCTAAGTATACATGCTCATGTAAAAACTAGACAATCATTTAAATGTGAGAGTTACCAAGATGAAGCAACGGTGCAGGTTAAATCCTTTTTTACAGAGCGTCTTAAAGAGGCTCGAAAGCGAATGAAGATAAGCCAAAAAGAGTTAGGTATTAAAATAGGGATGGACCCAAGTTCAGCCAGTGGCAGAATGAACCATTACGAAACAGGTCGCCATATGCCCGACTTAGCTACTTTAAAAAAGCTAGCAACCGAGCTAAATGTTCCCGTAAATTACTTTTTTTGTGAATCAGAAGAAAGCGCAACTCTGGCATGTTTAATCGAAAAGCTTGATGAAGAAGGCAAGCGCAAACTAATTCAACTACTAGAATCAGAATAGTAAATCTTGTAATTCGAGAAAAATTTATAGTTTACTTATCATATGAATAAGGATGTTTATGAGAATTATCCCATTAATATTAGTTACTTTATTTCTATTGGGCTGTGATAGAAAGCCCGTAACTTATGATGAATGTATTCTTGAGAATATGAAAGGCGTCAAAAGTGATGTTGGCGCTAAGTTAATCCATAAATCTTGTTACGAAAAAAATAAAAAGCAAACTACGCCTAAAGAAATTAAACAACTTGGAGTTAAAGAACCACGGCTAGCGCATTTTAATCCCAGATTCTAACAGGGTTGAGCGATAATCATCG
>NZ_JASDDE010000074.1:0-16314 GCF_030407565.1 Pseudoalteromonas sp. APC 3694 | reverse complement strand
CAATAATACTCAATCATTTTGCGGGGCTAAACGTGTCGCTATCTGTGTTAAAAAATTCTCATTTAGAACAACTAAATAGCGAATTTTTTGCCTAGCTATCAACCCGTTTTTCCTGCCTCAAAATAGACCGCTTAATTAAGCGAATTGGTATTAGTTATTTCCCCTTTATCAAACAACAATATTTAATTTCTTATTTTCTTTCAAGCGATATTTTTTACTAATTAATTAAAGTAAAACCCTATTGTTCTGTTAATTTTTATTGCTGTTCATCGTGATTATTTTCTTTGTGTTTGCTTAAACGCTAAGCTGATTTTTTACATGTTTAGGGACACATTATGAAATTATTAACAGCTGCAGCGTTTATGCTGGCATCCACTGCTGCATTAGCACGTCCAGCGCCTTTAGTATCAATTCCAAGTCATGATAGCTTTTTCAATAGTATTGCTGCTCACTGCGGTAAAGCTTTCGAGGGTAAAGTAACGGTTGATAATGCAACAGGGCCGAGTTCATTTGCCGATAAAAAGTTAATTATGCATGTGCGTAAGTGTAATGACCGTGAGTTACAGGTGCCGTTTCATGTCGGTGATGATGCTTCACGTACGTGGATTATTACTAAAACGGGCAGTGGCTTAAGCTTAAAGCACGATCATCGCCATAAAGATGGCAGCGATGATGTGTCTACTATGTATGGCGGTCATACTGTGGATGCGGGTTTTGCTAATATGCAGTCATTCCCTGCAGATCAGTATTCAAAAGAGTTATTTGTTAGCCAAGGCATACCGCAATCGGTAGGCAATACATGGCAAATGTATATTTACCCTGAACAGTTCACTTATCGACTTATTCGCCAAGGTCGCGAATTCCGTGTTGATTTTGATTTAACTAAACCTATCACACCACCGGCTGCGCCGTGGGGATATGGCGTTAACTAACTTAGTTCAGGTTAACTACAGTAAAACCACAGGCTATTTTAATACTCAGTGGTTTTACTGAAAATAACGAGGTGTTATTTTTTTGAGGTTTTTTCTGCAGGCATTTCACACTGCACAAATACACTGAGCGGTGGCTGATAAGCACGCGGTTTAGTTGGAAAGCGTTGGTACTCCTGTACGCCCTCAATCACTTTTAACATAAAAGGATTATAGTGACATAAACGATTTGCGTGGCGCAACAAAAACACACTTTGGTTTCTAAAATGTGGGTAGTCGTCAGACTGTATTTCTAAGTGGTAATTGTTAGTGTCTATTTGAGTTTGCTTATAATGCACCTTTTCATCAAAATCATAAAGTCGCTGCATTTCACTTTGCTCTGCCGACACACTCAAACACCCCGTTAATAAACACCAGCTAATAATTCCATGTATGTAATGATTGGCTTTTATACTCATAAACCTTTAACTCCATCTTAATTTTGGGTAGTGTGATCAGCATATCTATTAAACCCGTTATGATATAAGTCTAACACCCAAAAAGGGGAAATGTGATGTTCAAGCAAATTAAACAGCTTTTTTCGAGTATTGATCAGCAAGATTATGATATTGAACAACATGATTTAAAAACAGCGGTTGCCGCATTATTAATTGAGGTAATGCGAGCGGATAACGATTTACAGGCTGATGAGCAACATACGCTAAGTCTAACATTAAAAAAATATTTTGATTTAACGGATGAAGCAGTAGATGAGTTAACCGAGCAAGCAAGTGCAAGCTTAGATGACGCCATTGATTATTTTCAATTTTCTAAGCAAATTAACAATCAATGTAGTGCACAGCAACGCATTGATATAGTTGAATTACTTTGGCGTTTAGCGTACTCCGATGGAGAACTTGATTCACAAGAAGAATACGTTATTCGTCGTGTTGCTAATTTATTGTATGTTACCCATGAAGACTTTATTGCTGCAAAGCTTGCAGCAACAAAGTTATAGTGGCTGCTTATTTAAGCTTACTTGCTACGCTAACTAACTGCTGTGCAAGACCAGCCACTTTTTCAGCGGTAGCGGGGTCGCTAATTCGACCGTTGTCATCTAATAAAGTATGAATAGCCGGTACTGCCAGTTGGTTCGCTAATACTAAGCTGCCAATGCCTGATAATATATCACGCACATGATTTAAGCCCCGTAAACCGCCCAACCCACCTGGTGAGGCTGCATATAAGGCGGTTACTTTATTTGCAAATGCAGGCTCTGCGCCTTGTTCGGTGCGCGATGCCCAATCAATAGCATTTTTTAACACGGCGGTAATAGAGCCATTATATTCTGGGCTGGCCAGCAAAATGCCATCGGCTGCGCGCAGTTTGTCTTTAAGTTGTTGTACACCGGCTGGTGTGCCTTGTGCCTCGAGATCTTCATCAAACATAGGAATGGCTAAGTCTGCGAGTTTAATCACTTCTACTTCAGCGCCACTTTCTAAAGCAAAGCGTGCTGCTTCGTTAATGAGTTTTTGATGAAAGCTATCTTTACGTAAGCTACCTGCTAGGGCAATAATTTTTGGTGTTGTCATGAGCTGCTCCTGATAATGAGTTTGTATAATGTGACTTTAACAAATAATCACTTGCAGAAAACCCGAATAAACGCAACACTTATGTGCGTATATGCACATAAGTTTAAGGTGGCACAGTATGGCGGTTAAGTTTGAAGATTGGCAAGATGTTAAAGTGGCTTTTGAGGTTGCACGTTTAGGTACCTTAACTGCGGCGGCAGAGGCGCTTAATGTGCACCATAGTACAGTGCTTAGGCGAATTAATAATCTTGAAAAAAACTTAAACACACGTTTGTTTCATCGCCATGCTCGTGGCTATAAAGCAACAGAAACAGGCGCTAAGCTGTTTAGTACCGCACAAGTGATCGACAGCTCTCTTGAGCAGTTACATAATGATATTGCTGCGGCTGATAGCACACTGCGCGGCAGTTTACTGTTAACCACGGTTAGTGGCTTTATGGATGTGCTTGGCGATGTGTGCGAGCAATTTCAGGCGCTACATCCACAAGTGCAGCTTGAGATGATTTTAGAGCAAAAGCGTTTACGGCTCGAACACGGTCAGGCGCACATTGCCGTACGGGCAGGGCCAAGGCCCGATGAAGGCGACTATATTGCACAGCATTTGGCTCAGCTTAACTCGGGTTTATATGCTAATCAGCGATATATTAATAAATATGGTATGCCTAAATCGCTGAGTGATTTACAGCAACATAACTTTATTTCTGGCGTGGCGGGCTTTAATGCGCGGGTGCCGTATTTTGAATGGGTAGATCAGCATATTGCAGCGCCGCAAATAAAACTGCGTGTGTCAGAAACCTCAGAAGCTACGCGTGCTGTAATTAAAGGCTTAGGAATTGGTGGGTTACAGCACAATGTTGCGGCTCAATACGCTAATTTAGTACCCATTTTATCTAATGAATTAATCTGGTGTACTGATATATGGCTAGTAACGCATCATTTGGTGCATCGTACCGCAAAGGTACAGGCGTTTAGCCAATTGTTAAAAACCTATTTTCAAACCAATAAAGCAAGCTAATGTGGCATTATAAAAACTTAGGTGATGCTATGTTTGCAGATGCAGAGCTGGCTAAAATAAAACAGCTAGCAATGGCTACCAACGCACCACTTTACGTTAAATATTACGCAAAAAGTGGACTGCATTGTGAAGTGTTGCTGTATTTTTCGCCGCACTATCAATCGCTTGCTGCTCTGCTGGGGGCTACTTGCTGTAAAGCCCCTAACTTAGATGAACTGACGGTTTTATAGCTATTTTATAGCGACTTTTTGACTGAAATACCTAAGCGTTTAGCCAAGCGAACTAAGTTTGCACGGTCTACTTTTAAGGTGCGTGCTGCACTTGCCCAGTTATAATTATGTTGCTCAAGCTGCTGACTAATTAAATGATGGGTAAAGGTATCGGTTGCTTGCTTAAGTGATAAATTTTGCTCTGCTATGTTAGTGCTACTGCCAGTGGTGGTGTTTGTGGTACTAGCAGGTAATGATAACTGTGTTGTATTACTCGCACTAAGGTTTAGCTCACAGTGCTCGGGCTTTATGGTAATAATGGCTTGTTGCCATTGGCTTTGTTTGGCCTTTAGTGCTGCGCGGCTAATTACATGCTCTAGCTCCCGTACGTTACCCGGCCACTGATATTGGGTTAACAATAATTGTGCATCGACACTTAACTTAAGTTGTTTTATTGCTAATTTTCGTGCGGTTTGCTCAACAAAAAAACCAGCTAATAAAACCACATCGTTTTCACGCTGGCGTAACGGCGCTACCGTTAGCGGGTAGACACTTAATCTATGGTATAAATCGGCTCTAAAGCGTCCTTCGGCTACTTCTTTTTTTAAATTACGATTAGTAGCAGCAATAACCCGCACATCAACATATTTCACTTCGTCTTCGCCTACTGTTTGTATTTCGCCACTTTGTAATACCCGTAGCAATTTACTTTGTAGTACCAGTGGTAGCTCGCCTATTTCGTCTAAAAATAAAGTACCACCGTGCGCTAGCTGAAACTTACCTTGGCGCGCATGAACCGCCCCAGTAAAAGCGCCTTTAGCATGGCCAAAAAACTCACTTTCGGCGAGATTTTCAGCAAGCGAAGCACAGTTTAAATGAATAAGTGGCTGCTCACTGCGTTTCGAGTGTAAATGAATATTACGTGCAACCAGCTCTTTGCCTACGCCGGTTTCGCCTAAAATTAACACACTAAAATTAGAGGCGGCGACAAGTTTTATATCATTTTTAAGTGCTTGTATTGCTGAGCTTTGACCAATAATTTCGCCGCCATCACGGGTGAGTGCTTCGCGGTTAAGCTCTTGCACTAAGGCGCTAGAATGCTGTGCATGTAATTTGTAATGAGCCAGCTGTAATGCCGTTTTAAAATGTGCGCTGCATAGCGTTTGTAAGGTGCTAAGCGTTTGCGCACTAATAGCGTTAAAGGCATTGGCATTTAGGCTGTCAAACGTAATCACACCTAATAACTGTTGTTGATAAAATAGGGGTAAACCTAAGCAAGCATGTACCGGAATGTCGCCAGTTTTTGCTAGTAGTAAGCCGTCGTACGGATCGGGCAATGGACAGTCATGGGCAAATTGCAGTGGTTGCTGAGTATTACAAATAGCTTCTAAGCGCGGATGCTCACTAAGCTTAAAACGCCGCCCCAGGCTATCTGGCATTAAGCCTTTAATTGCAAGTGGCTTGAGCTGCTCACCTTGTAGCTCAAGCAGTGCGCTGGCATCACTGGCAATCACTGTTTCAAGGACAGTAAGTAATTGCTCAAAACAGTTTTTATCTAATGTGCTTTGAGCCAGCTTTACCGCTACGGCAGTGAAGTTAATTGCGCTGCTCATGTCAAAATGACTCTTATGTGTTTTTTGGTTTGATTTATGGTAGGTCATAAAGACATTAAAAGCAAAGGTGGATAAGTTAGTTCATTGAAATATATATGTTTATTTTATTGGCACGATAAGTGTAATAGGTAGTTAAGTGCATTAGTTGTTGAGGCCGTTATGAACACCTTGGTTATACATAATCCAAGCTACAAAATTGAGACAGCTTGTTTACTGAAAAAACTACTGCTAGTGGCAAACTCATTATTAGCAGCTAGTTGTGCATTACTAATAACCAGTATTTTAATTAGCTACCCTTTTGCCGATTACTTTTCTATACCGGTGCAAATTTCGGCACATATTAGCACTATTGTTATTGCTGCTATTTTAAAAATTAGCTATGTGCTGCGTTGTATCGCACTGCATGGCATGGGGAAGGAAGTTCGTTAATGCGACCTATTAATTTATCTCAGCCGGTACCGGCTAATATTCGCTTTTACCAAATAACGCAGTGGCCAGTATGGATGCTGCCATTTAGACCCTATTTTTTAGCCGCAGGCTTGTTGGCTTTTAGTTCAATAGGCTACTGGTTATTAATTTTAACGGGTAGTGCAACTTGGCAGTTAACAATCCCCGCTACATTATGGCATGCCCACGAAATGTTATTTGGTTTTGCAGGTGTTGTTGCAGTGGGTTTTTTACTTACCGCCGCGCAAACTTGGACTGGAGTACCTAGCATTAGTGGCAAAAAGTTAATGCTATTAACGCTGTTATGGCTTGGGGCGCGAGGCGCATTTTTTGTGTCTTTGCCTGCTTTTGCACAATTTAATTTATATGCGGTGTTAGTGTTACAGCTTGCATGGTGGCTAGGTGTTATTGCAGCATTAGCTAATATGTTATTAACCGCTAAAAGCAAAAATAACTATCAATTTTTAGTGCTATTAGCGGCGCTGTGTACGTTAAATATTGTTTACTTGGCCCTGCTGATTGAACAAAACATGCAGTTTGCGCTCGCCATTGTTGATACAGCAGTATTACTGATGACCTTATTAATTGGCATAGTAGCAGGGCGTGTATTGCCATTTTTTACCAGTAAAGGCCTTGGTTTAACAGCACAGGTACGTACAGCTAACGTTGACTCAGTATTACTGTATATGAGCGTTTTTAGTATTGCGGTGTTTTTTCTTAGTCAGTTATTTTTTAATCAGCTAAACCCAGGCTGGGCACTTGCTGTTGTTGCTGTGCTGCATTTAATTCGTAGTTTTTATTGGTGGGATAAAAACGTACTTAAAGTTCCTTTGTTATGGTCTTTGCATTTTTCGTACTTGGCACTAGGTGTAGGTTTAATGCTGGTAGCCGTGAGTTTTTACAGCAGTGTTATTTTATTTAAAGATGCACTACACCTCATTACCATAAGTACCATAGGGATGATGATTTTAGCCATGATGACACGCGTATCTCATGGGCATACCGGGCGCTCTTTGACTATTCCACATTATATGGCGGTTGCTTTTGCTTTAGTGTTAGTGGCTGGGATTACTCGTTCTTTACTGCCTTTTGTTATTGGGCCACACCTAGCTTGGCAGCTAAGTGCTGGGCTGTGGCTAATTGCCTTTTTATTATTTTTAATTCACTGCACACCTATTTTAACACAGCGTCGTGTTGATGGGCGTCGTGGTTAACCTATACCTATTTTATTAATTGGGTATTATTCACACGTAGGAAAACCTAGATGTTATCTGATAAAACTATTGAAATTGTTAAAAGTACTGTTCCTTTATTAGCAGAGGCAGGTACGGTTGTTACTGATCATTTTTACAAGCGTTTATTTAGTCATAATCCTGAGCTTAAAAATATTTTTAATATGAGCAACCAAGATACCGGCCGTCAACAATTTGCATTATTTAATGCATTGGCTGCGTACGCGCAAAATATTGATAATTTAGCTGTGTTAAAAGAGGCGCTAGCGCGAATTAATCATAAGCATACCAGCTTAAATATTTTACCCGAGCATTATCCTATTGTGGGCGCACATTTAATCGGTACGTTAAAAGAGCTTATTCCTGAGCAGTTTACTGCCGATGTTGAATATGCGTGGCGCGAAGCCTACGGTGTACTTGCTGATATTTGTATTACCGAAGAAGCGGCATTGTATGCGCACAGTAAAAACAACCATGGTGGCTGGGCAGGCACGCGCCAGTTTGAAATTACTGATAAACATATTGAATCTGAATTCGTAACTAGTTTTACGCTGACACCTGTGGATGGTAAAGCAGTTATTACCTACAAGCCAGGACAGTACATTGGCATTAAAGTTAAGCCTGAGGGCGCAGAATATGAAGAGATCCGCCAGTATTCTATTTCGCAAAAGAGCAATGCTAAAAACTATCGTATTAGCGTTAAAAAAGAGTGCCAACCAAAGCCTGGCGTGGTGTCTAATTTTTTACACTCACTAGAGCAAGGCGCACGAGTAGAGTTATATCCGCCTGCAGGGGATTTCTTTTTACGAAATAACACCAGCCCTGCTGTGCTTATTTCAGCGGGTGTTGGGCAAACGCCAATGGTAGCAATGTTAGAGACGTTATTAAGCGATACTGCTAATCAAAATATTATGTATTTGCATGCTTGCGAAAATACTCAGCAGCACTCATTTGCTAATTATTTAAATGAACTAAGCACTGTTTACCCGCGCTTACAAACCATGACTTGGTTTAATCAAGGCGATGCAGGAGCTGATTTTACCGGTTTTATGGATTTACACGCAGTACAAGCGCAATTGCCACTGAGCAACGGCGACTTTTACTTGTGTGGACCCGCTAATTTTATGGCCTTTGTGAAAAAACAACTGTTAGAATTAGGCGTTAATAACGGACACATTCATTACGAAATTTTTGGTCCGCATCAAGACCTGTAATGCTTATAAAATAAAACTAAATTAAAAAAGCGCGCTATTGGAAATTACTTCAACCAATAGCGCGCTTTTTTGTGCAGTTAAATATTAAACTGGCTCCTAATACCTTTAAATTAAAGCTTTTTGGTATTGGTTTGCGCGGCATACGCTTGTTGTTGCCAAGCATTAAATAACTGCTGTTGTTTATTTGATATTTTTAAGCCGTAAGTTTTTTGCATATAGGCATAAGCGTCGGCTATTTGTTTACGGGCATAAAAAGGAGGCTCTATTACTCGTTGTTTAAAGTTAACTTTAACTTCACAGCGACCGTATTGGGTGGCGCTTTCACTAAGCATTCCAAATCGATAATTAGAACGATCTGCGTTAATTTCACCAATTGCAGGAGCTAAGTTGTTTATATCGGCTTCCATCTTTCTAAACTTAGCGCTAACTTTGCGGCAGTTTTTACGCCCACCATCTTGCCAGCATTGTAATTGGTGGCCAAACTCCCAGGCAGGCACAATATGCTCCCATTCTATGCGTAAAGCGCGTGCATTTACGTTACCTGAGCGGGTATGTGTATTGCGTGGCACATAGCCACAGTTAGTGGGGTCGGGAACTAGTTTTTTACCCTGCTTTTTTATATCGCAGCCACAGTAAATACTTTTAGCATTACTAGGGAGGGTTTTAATTAGGTGTTTTTTAGCGGTTGAAAACCGAGTGAATTCTTCAGCCGATAGCGAAAAGCATACAAAAAAAGCCAACAAGGCTAAAATAAACCGAATCATATCCATCACATACGTGAACTACAGGAGCGGCTAGTTTAAGGCCTAGAATAAAAAAGTAAACTGCCGCCGGCATGCTTTAATTTTAATTTGCGTATTTTGTGTAGAGCGTCTTTTAGGAGTAAATAGTGGGCAATATTCAGAGGCTAACGCTAAAAACGCGTTAATGCAGTGATTCCTGCGTTGTTGATTTGGTATAACGGTAAAACTGCGTTAAAGTTTGCAATGAGATTAATAGAGGGTAAAAACGAGATAATGTCGGAAATTCAATTTTTAAATGTAGATCTAGAGCTTGAATCAAAGCAAGATATTAGCGTATTAGTTGCTGATTTAAAAAAGGTCGCAACTATTTTACATTATGATAAAGACGAATACCGTCAACTTGCTCGCATTGAGGTTGCAGGTGAAATAACCACGCCAGATAAAGCGATTAATCACTTGTGTGAGTTAATCGAGTCGTGTTCACGCAATGCATTAAAGCAATGGTTGAGTTGTTCACGCAGAACATTCGATATGGGTTTTGAGTCTGGCACTTCGCCAAAATGCTTTAACCAAGCCTTACATGCAGATACCTTGTTACGTATATCTGCAATTGGTGCAGGCGTAGAAATTACTATTTACCCTTTCGAAAAGTAATTTAATTTCAACCTTGGTTAATTGACTTACTAGCCTTTTCGCTCTACTACGGCTGCGGTCATACGTGATACGCAGCAAAGCTCATTGCGGCTATTGGTTATTTTAATATCCCAAACCGAGCTGCGCTTGCCGATATGATAAGCTCTCGCTGTGGCCGTTAATGTGCCATTGCGTGATGCCTTTAAATGACTTGCACTGATTTCTTGGCCAACACAATAAAATCGATTGAAATCAACCACAAAATTAGCGGCATAACTTGCTACTGTTTCAGCAAGCACCACATTTGCACCACCATGAACGATACCCATAGGGTTATGATGCTCTGGAATTGCCGGCATAGTTGCCACTAAGTAGTCATCACCAATTTCACTGATCTCTATTCCCATGGTTTTCATGAGTGTCCCTTGGCCTGTAATACCTTGATCTAATTGCTTACAAAACTCTAATGTAATCGGTTGATGCCAAATACTCATGCTAGCTCCTTGGATAAGTAATTGAGAATTAAAATTTATTAATATGATAATGCGTTGCTAATAATTACATTTATCACCCTGCTTTTAAAGTAGGTTATTGTTTGATGATAACGTGTAGGAGTTACTGAAAAGTGAAACTGGGTGATCTAATTTTTTCAAACAGTTAGCAAAATATTTCTAATTAAGGATTGTCTATTTTTCTATTTAACCCTGAATTTCTTACTGAAAATTCCAGTTAATAAATCATTTGTACGCACACTAAAAACATAGAATTTTCTTAGCTATGACAAAGGACCTGCAACGTTAATTGCAGGATTAAAATGAGTATAGTTGATGTGTTGGAAGGAAAGCTATTTATGAATATTTATATTTTATCTTAGAGATAATTTTGTCGTAATTGCAGTTATCGCCGCTTGGATATGATGAGATTTCTTGTAGATATAAAGTTGTGAATCAGTTGCGCCATTATTGATTGGTAGTAATCCGGCTACCTTGAGTTCACTGACACATTTTTTGAGGTTAGCTTTTTGGGTTTTGCATTTATGATTGAGCAAAATAAAATTATCGAAAAAGTCCTTTATTGCTTCTCCGGGTATATAACCAAAACTACAACTTTCAAAAATTAACTGATCACTAAATAAAGACTTGAAGGCTTCGAACTGTTTACCATCAAATTGAAAATAATTAAGTAGGTCTCTCTTTTTAATCGGGCCAGATAAGGTTGTAATAAAATGCTTTTCCAAAAAAGAGATTATTTCAACTCGACAAACCTTAAAATCAGTTAGTTTCCAGTCATTAACATTGGTTACTAGTTTAAGCTCGTTAGCAATGATCAACTTTAAAACCTTTGCAAAAGTTAAGTTATAACGTTGGAACGTTGGTTTTAATTGGTAGAGGTTGATCCACTGTTTATTACTTATATCACAATATTGAACATGCTTTGCTATCGATTGTAGATTGCGATCTACAGTTCTAATATCAAACCATTTATGCTTGCGTACACCAATAAATTCGCAACCATCAATTACCCCTTCATCTGATAATTCATTGAGATCTAAAGCTGAAATACCTAATAGCTCTGCGATAGTCTGGTGTTCAACTTTGAAAGGGTGGTCCATTTCTAGAAATTGTTCACTATTTTTATGATATTTTGAATTATCTAGACTTTCCGGCAGTTCTACTTTATTGAAGCATTTATGCGGAATAAATAGTGAAGCACTGTTAATCGTCTTGAGGATAATATTATCGAAATAAGCTAGTGATGTTAAAAGGTGCGTTAAGTTGCCTTGTTCAATACAGTGCTGTCTTCTTCGCCCAAGCATTGACTGAGCGAAATTTTCATTGACCAACATGCTATATGCATAGTCAAAATACTGGTTAATACTTGTGTCTACGATGAATTGGGGAAAGCGCTGGTATACAGCTAAATGTAAATCCAATGGTCGAGTAACAAACACCAGCATTTGATATAAAGCAGCCCGAAATAGTTTTTGATATTCTCCCGCAAGGCTTTCGTCGATTTGCTGATATAGAGGTGGGTTTACTTTTAACATGCTGATATCGGCCCACTGCAATCCGCATCGAGAGCATTCTTCAAAGAGTGTTGTATGGTCTGTGAATGGTTTATGACAATTTGGGCATGCATGACTTAACTCGCATCGATGCGCTAAACAATGGTTTATATGAGCGGCCTCCCATTTCTTATTAAGTACAGGAGATTCTTTTAAACATTCAATGCAGGCTTTTATGTTTCTATCGCTAATGTTAATCACATGGCGATTGTTTTGAACCAGATCAGTGTTTTTTAATTCACATTGTCTTAATTCTTCAGTTGTGAGGCAGAGGTGCTTCCTAACTTCTCTAAGCAGCTTCTTATGCTCTGGAAAGCCTTGTCTATTTAATGCTGGACCCAAATGTTGATTCATTGCGTGTCCCAACATTCTTAGTGAGCCATAGCCATTTTCATAGGCTACCCGAAGCAAATAACTCTTCAATGTTTCATCGATTGTAGGTAACGGGCGATAAAGAATTTTGGGTTTACTCTTCATAAAGGTCTCGTGTGATCGCCATGCTTTTAACAACTGAATAATCAGCGGTAAAAGGGTTAAAATTAAATTCCATTTTTGATTTGAGAGTTTTATCCCAAGCTTCTGCAAAATCAGCAATAGCTAACACATCACCTTTGTTAGTTGACTCAATAACCTCTAGTAGCATTTTGTTGATTAATCTGGGGTTGCCAGATGTCGCGAGTATAAAACGCAATAAATTGCTGAAATTATTATTTAACTTATACTCTATTACACCATCATCATTTTCTGATTCATCTAAAAATTCCATGCCCGTAGTTTTGCGTGGAAATACTGAAAATAACCCGTCAAAAAAATCTGCGCTATCAATGGATTTGTCTAGAGTTGCGCAAGAAAAATTTTCTAATTTTACAATTTCTAAAAAGCGATCTTTAAGTTGGTCATCGAAATCGAGAAGATTTTTAGCATCTGGTTTACCAGCAAGTACGAGTGGAACTTCAGTATTGTTCATTAACCATTTGATTACTTTAAGTACAGTAGATGTTTTAGTAAGGCCAGAGCTTGGTAGAAAGTCATGAGCTTCATCAATCCCTAGCAGTTTTGTGTCGAGATTCTTAGTTAGTTTTTTGATTCTGCGTCTTAGCGATTTTACTGTGCCTTCATCAGCACATTCATCGCCCATCGCTTCTAATATCTCACTGTATATTGTGCTCGGGGTTATTTCTGGTGGTGAATCTATGCAGACAAAAGGGACTTCAGTTTTTCTGCGCGTAAAAATTTCGGGATGCATACGTTTAATTGTATCTAGTAGAAATGTCTTGCCACACCCCGGATTGCCAATAATCATGACACCAAATGGCTTGGTGCCTCTATATTTCATTACATTTAAAATCGCCTCAATTCCCGCCTCAAACTGAGGGTGAAGAGATGCTCTGTTATTAAATTCTATTGTTTCTTGTTTTAACATTATTACACTACCTTACTTCTGCCCGAGCGTTTGCGACCTGAGGTTTTACTTTGCTTAGAAGATGCGGTTTCATTGTTAGCAGTGGACTTTAATTCTTTACCAGTATGATCTTGCCCAAAACGGCCTTTGCCTGTTTCAATCATGTGTTCTAACTCTTCTTTTGTATAAGGTTTGTCAGAAGCCTCTGTAGGCTTAGTTTTTACTGTTTTCTTACGCTTCTTCGCTTTAGGCCTATGGTTTTTATGTTTTGAAGGAAAAGCTTTGCTGTCTTTAGTTTGAGTGGGTAAACCAGCTTTAAAATCGCTCAGCGATGTACCGGGCTTGATACGGCTGTCTCTGCAAGGAATTTCGAGCAGCGTAAGCGTATCAGGTACAATAAGCATCACTTTGGATATGTCGTACTTGTTATAAAGGATTTTGACTTTACGATCTTTGCCTTGCATTACGAGCTTATCGTAAATCGATTTCAACTCATCATTGCGGTAAGTGACGCGATGAACTTGAATGCCATTTCTTTCTTGGACAGTAACGTTATGTTCAACACCAGTGCATGCTTCTATCATTTTTACATCTGGGATGGTGCGAGGCTTAAAATAACCTAGTTCACTTTCCACAGCTTGCTGAGGGGTCAAACCGTCTAGCCCTTTGTGCGGATTTTGATGATAGTAGTCACAGATATATTCTTCTAAATACTCCGTAAATTTAGTAACGGTTACGCAGGCTTTTTGCTCAATGGTGCCATCAAGGGTTTTCCCATCAACACGTCTTCCAAAATAACCCGGAATTTTGCTTGCAAACTGTGAGCGTAAAGTTCGGTTAAAGCGCTCTATAAACGGTTTCTTCCAAGGGCTACCAGCTTGAGTTGTAGTGTGGCTTGAGCCAAGCAAGGCGCTGAATGCAATAACAACGTTTGAACACATAGCAGTACCTGCGTCACCAAACGTTTCTGTAGGTGGACCTAAGTAATGCCAAGTTGATTGGTAATTACCAGTTCGTTTTCTAGGGAGACTAATATTTTTAAGTAAATCAATAACTGCTGATGATTCTTCACCGATATTGAGTCCATAACATAGTTTGTAGCCTACTATGTACCTTGATTGTACATCGATAGCTAGGTAGAGAATAACAGTGCCAAGGTAGTGATCGTTGTCATCTAGTAAGCCTAGGTTTAAGTGAACAGCATCAATTTCAACACGCTGCATTAAGCGATCAGTGATGATGATCTGATTACTTTTACGTGCCTCTCTTCGAAGAGCATCTTTGCCTTCTCTAGCGAGTGTTACTTCAGAAGGGTCTAGCGCACGTATTAATTTATAAAACGACTCTTTGCATATACACTTTTTATCAAATGTGCCTTTGAGTTCAGTGTTATATCTATTTTTGAAACGAAGGTATGTTTGGTGAGGATTTGCGCCATTACGCTGTAAATATTCATCATCAATCACTTCATATGCCAAGTCTAGTTCAGCTTGTGAAATCTGTTTTTGACGTTGCTGTTTCGGTTTGATGATTAATGGAATAACGTTTCTGTTCGCTTTAATCCACTTGTCGTAATAGCGGTATAATGCCCCTTCTGATGGAGGGGTAGGGTCATTGATTCGGCTAGCAACATTGTTAATAACACTATCTCTTGTGCGTTTAGAGCGACTGTGAGCACGTGAATCTAGTTCTTTAAGGTAAGCACTTAATCGATTGGCTTCTTTAATATGCTCTGGTTTTGTAAGTGGCATGTAGACAACCGATGGAGCCGTATCTACTATGGTTATTTCACCATTCGAATAGGCATCATAAACTTTATCTGCTGATACCATATTTTTAGTATTGTCATCATATTCCAGTACTAAAAAATCAGGCTGTGAAGAGCGAATTACCGATTCTTGACGGTTCCACGCAATGCGCATACCTTTTCGTAAAATTAATGCATTAGCGTGAGTCATCGTATCCTCCGCTAAAACGAGTATAAAATAGCGAATGCTGCTGAGCGACCAACTGGTGAAATAATCGTAAGAACTTTCTATATGCTATTGGTGTTGATTGTGCCTTCAAAGTTCTACGGTAAATTTCATAAGCGGTACGCAGGGTTAACGTATTACTCCCGTCAACATGTGACCAAATTTTTTTAAGTTGAATGTAAGCGCGTTCTTCTTTTGCTTTTATCCAAAGTGTATTATTTAACACTCTATGCTCCTAATATTCAGTGGGTTATAGGTAGTTTGCTTGTCTTTGAGATGCTATTCACATTAGTAATTGCGTGCTACGATCAATTAATAAATCGTGATCAAATCTAAGTTTTTTATGAGCTAACATTGACCAAACGTAGTCTGGAGATTGACCGTATTCTATGGCGATCACTTCAGCATCTAGTACTCGGGGGTTTGTCATGTTCAATAAATCATTTAAGATATGATTTGTTATGTCTTCATCCTGATAGTGATAGATGTAATCAGACAAAACCTGACAATTTGAAATAAACTCGCGTTTAGTCATACCTTCCTCAGTGACAACTTTTAAAGGCACCTTGAGTACTTCGCAGTAGTGCGTTTTAAGCACTTTGTTCTTGTGTTTGAACTCATCGTTCAGTGTTTTGGCGAATGGTTTAATTTCCCAAAATTCATAACCATTATTTGTTTTAACCAATTTATCTGGCGTGTATCGGCATATTGCGCCATTAAATTCGTAATAAGTAGAATCGGGCTGTGTCATATAGCTAATGACATTGGGATTGAGATCTAATACAAGGCATTTCTTTTTTTCTAAGTAGCTGTCACAGCTGACCATTGCACGAAGCTTTGGTGAAAAATGCTTGATATCAGGTTTATGCGTATTGGCTTTGCCAAATTTTCTATCAACAGACATGCTTCTTCCCCTTCAACAGTTTAGCGTGTTGTTGTTTGTTACTTCGCTGGTCTGTGAACGGTCGGAAATGCGCAGAGCATAGTTTGAGTTTTTTATTATGATACGATAAGTTTGATTTGTTTCGAGTTTCATTCTTTAGTTTCCATAATCTTTAATTACTAAAAAATGTTAGGTGTTCATTGTGATATTTGCAATTAGAATTCTAGTATAAAGTTTAATGTAACCCATTGTATAGTATGGATATGTTGTACGTTTATGTATAACGCCTTTATACGTATTTGTATATTTTTAATATGACTATTAATTGAGCTGGCTTTGATTAAGTAAATGAAAAATATAAATGAATTGATATTATTTTTTATTA
>NZ_JASDDE010000007.1:0-114232 GCF_030407565.1 Pseudoalteromonas sp. APC 3694 | reverse complement strand
GTTAAGTTAATTTAAAAATGGCTCTACAAAATGATAAATCAAGCGATCAAAGCTGGTGAGAATCGGTGATCAAAGTCATGAGAATACGCAACCAATCGCATCTTTAATTAAACGACCTATGTTATCTGTATCGTGGTTTTCGTTTTTGTTGATATTAGCGGCTACATACAAGCCTGGCGCATCAATATTGCCCCAAATAACACCTGCACCATAAATTAAATCGTCAACAGAGCGGGTTGTTCCGTCGCCATACGTTAATTCAAACTCGCCGCGGTTAATACCCGCGGTCAGTTTTAGCTTATCAGTCACGTTATAGGTTACTGCACCGCCAAACGTATAGTTAAATTCAACTTGTTGTGCAGCAGCATCTCCAGACTCAAAATTTGCTTGGCATTGTGATTCTGTAATATTACTTTCATCACAAGTATAAAAAGCGCTATTTTTTAACTGAGTTTGAACACTAAAGTCAAAGTCGTTGTAGCTATTACGGTATTGCAGTGTTTTATCACCACGACCAGTACCATTTACTGCACCATCGTCTTTGTTGTAAGTGTAAACACCGGCAGCGTTTCCATCCCATACATAGCTGTAGTTTGTTGCATACACAACATCAAACCACGCACCCCATTGTTTACCAATCGTAATTTGGCCGTATTTATCGTGTTTAAGTCCTGCATAGCCTAAACGATTATATAAAAACTCATCTTGAATAGATTCAAAACGGTTGTTATATACAATATCGCTGCTGCCAACAGGGTTGACACCCCATTCAACTAAAGCCATTGCTTCCCAGCCGTTTTTTATTTGGCGTTTAAAATCAAAATTAATTCGTGAGGCACCATTGACGATTTCGTTTTGACCTTGAGTATTTATCACTCGCGCATCAATGTATCCGCCTACTGCGACTGTATTTTTTTCATCCTTAAACACTTCTACTGCTGAAACACTTGGAGCAGCTAAAATACCCGCAATTGCTAGCGATACTAATTTTCTTTTCATTGTGTGTGCCTTGCCTAAATTAAAGGCGTTTTTATAATTACTAAATTCGAAGTCGTGCAGACTAGCAAAGCAATAAAAGGCTCAAAAGTGAAAAATTATCAATGACAATTAGCACAAAACACGCAGCTTGTTCATTTTAAGTTAATGCTGTTTTTATTTTGTAGCCGTATAAACTGCCATTTAATTTTGGAATAAGACATTAGGCTTAAATGCAGGAGAGGGGATATTGAATTTTTTTCATAGTTGCGCCTGTCGGCATGGGTAGAGCTAAGACTCTAATACTATAATACTATAAAAGGAGTTAATATAGCCGTATTAATTGTTAATAAAAGTAAAATGCGACCAAGTCGCCTGTAAACGCGATTAAATAATTTATAAAAGGTTTTATGTTAGTTGTTTTTTTATTAAACATTTTTTTACTGCATCAACAGTACAATAATGAGTTTTACTCACCTTTTCAGCACATATACTCGCCCAGTACTTTGGCTATTTAATTGCTTTTATAGTTAATAAACAGCCACCGTTTACTTTGAGTTTGGTGCTATAAACTTTCATAGAAAAAAACGGTGATTTGGTTTAAACTGCGCGCAATTTAAATACTTCAGTCTCCCTTGGAGGGTAGCGCTATTATTAGTACAGCTAACATCACCATGCAATTTGGTGCTAAACCGTTATTTGAAAATATCTCAGCTAAATTTGGCGAATCAAACCGTTATGGTTTAATTGGTGCTAATGGTTGTGGTAAGTCGACCTTTATGAAAATCCTTAGTGGTGAATTAGAACCATCTTCGGGTAACGTAAGTACTGATCCAAATGAGCGCGTTGCTAAACTAAACCAAGATCAATTCGCCTACGAAGAATATTCTGTTATTGATACCGTGATTATGGGTCATAAAGAATTGTGGGATATCAAACAAGAACGTGACCGTATATATAGCCTACCTGAAATGAGTGAAGAAGACGGCATGAAAGTAGCCGATCTTGAAACTGAATTTGCTGAAATGGACGGTTACTCGGCTGAATCTAAAGCGGGTGAGTTACTATTAGGTGTGGGTATTGCTACAGAGCAGCACTACGGACCTATGTCAGAAATTGCACCAGGTTTTAAACTTCGTGTGCTTCTAGCTCAAGTTTTGTTTTCAGACCCTGATATCATGCTGCTCGATGAGCCTACCAATAACTTGGACATTTATACAATTAAGTGGCTTGAAGATGTATTGAATCAACGTGACTGTACCATGATCATCATCTCGCATGACCGTCACTTTTTAAATTCGGTATGTACGCACATGGCCGATATTGACTACGGTGAACTACGTATTTACCCGGGTAACTACGATGAATACATGTTTGCAGCTACTCAAGCACGCGAACGTTTATTAAGTGAAAACGCGAAAAAGAAAAGCCAAATAGCAGAGCTTCAACAGTTTGTATCGCGTTTTTCTGCCAACGCATCAAAGGCAAAGCAAGCCACTTCACGTGCAAAACGAATTGATAAAATTCAATTAGACGAAGTAAAAGCGTCGTCACGTCAGTCGCCATTTATTCGTTTTGAACAAGAAAAGCAGTTATTCCGTAACGCACTAGAAATGACCAGCTTATCGCAAGGCTTTGAAGAAACTTTATTCTCAGGCCTTGAGGGTTTGGTTGAAGTAGGTGAACGCATTGCTATTATTGGTGAAAATGGTGTGGGTAAAACAACATTATTAAACACTTTAGCAGGACGTTTAGCGCCTAAAAGCGGTGAGTTTAAATGGTCTGAAAATGCAAACATTGGCTACTATGCACAAGATCATGCCGATGAGTTTGAAAAAGACATGAATTTGTTTGAGTGGATGGAGCAATGGCAACAAGAGGGCGACGATGAGCAAGTTGTTCGTAGCTTCTTGGGTCGTATGTTGTTTTCACAAAACGATATCAAAAAATCTGTAAAAGTTATCTCAGGTGGTGAGCAAGGTCGTATGCTGTTTGGTAAAATCATGATGCATAAACCAAATATCTTATTAATGGATGAACCGACTAACCACATGGATATGGAATCTATAGAAGCGCTTAACTTAGCACTTGAAGCATATGAAGGTACCTTGATGTTTGTATCACACGATCGTCAGTTTGTATCATCAGTTGCTACCCGTATTTGGGAAATTAAAGACGGTAAAGTTATCGACTTTAGAGGTAACTACTCAGAATATTTAGCGAGTAAAGAAGCTTAATTGCTGATTGTTTCGCTGTTTAAAAAAAGCCATGTTTAACATGGCTTTTTTATTGCCTGCTGGTCGCATTAGTGCAGCATTTAAGTATATAATACCCGCCATAAAACCGGACATAAGTCCGCTATTTTTAAAATACATTACTGAGGAGTATTTATGACTGTTGGCATTATTATGGGTTCTAAATCAGATTGGCCAACCATGGAACACGCCGCCCTTATGCTAGAAAAATTTGGCATTGAGTATGAAACTAAAGTGGTTTCTGCCCACCGCACTCCTCAATTACTTGCCGATTACGCAAGTTCAGCCGCAGAACGCGGTATTAAAGTTATTATTGCAGGCGCAGGTGGCGCGGCGCACTTACCGGGTATGGCGGCGGCGTTTACATCTCTGCCAGTTTTAGGCGTACCCGTTAAATCTAAAGCGCTAAACGGTGTAGACTCTCTGTTATCTATTTGCCAAATGCCAAAAGGTGTTGCGGTAGGTACTCTTGCTATTGGTGAGCCCGGTGCTGCAAACGCAGGTTTATTAGCGGCACAAATCTTAGGATGTCAAAATCCAGAAATATTCGCAAAAATCGAAGCGTTCCGTAAAGAACAAACTGAGACTGTTTTAGCTAACCCAAATCCTGCAGAGTGATCATGAATATTTTAATTTTAGGGGCAGGGCAGCTAGCACGAATGATGAGCTTAGCTGGTGCACCGCTTAATTTAAATGTGGTTGCTTATGATGTAGGCAGCAAAAAGATTGTACATCCGCTTACCAATGAAGTGTACCCAACAACGCTCGAACAAGCGATAGAAAACGCTGATGCTATTACGGCCGAGTTTGAACATATTCCAGATGATGTACTTACACAGTGTTGTAATAGCAATAAGTTTTATCCGGGCAAACAAGCCATTAAAACCGGTGGCGACCGTACGCTTGAAAAAGCGCTCCTAGATAAAACCGCGGTCGCATGCGCGCCATATCAATTAATTACAGAAAAAGCGCATCTTGAACTCGCGGTTCAAACACTTGGTAAGCCATTAGTCATTAAAACATGCCAAGCGGGTTACGATGGTAAAGGCCAATGGCGTTTAAAATCAGACGATCAAATTGAGCAAATTTGGGCTGAAATGGCTGATTTTATTGCATCAGGCACTGAGCACGCTCCGCACACCATAATTGCAGAAAAAATGATCCCGTTTGATCGTGAAGTCTCTATTATTGGTGCGCGCGATAAACACGGCCATGTTGCTATTTATCCATTAACTGAAAACGAGCACACCGAGGGTGTGTTAACGCTTTCGGTTGCAGGTAAAAACAATAATAGCCAACTAGAGCAACAAGCAATAACGGCATTTACCCGAATTGCGAATGAGCTTAACTATGTTGGTGTACTCGCCATTGAGTTTTTTGATGTGCAAGGTACATTACTGGTTAATGAAATTGCGCCGCGAGTTCATAACTCAGGCCATTGGACGCAACAAGGTGCTCATTGCTCGCAATTTGAAAACCATATGCGCGCTGTTGCCGGCTTACCTTTGGGTAGTACGCAACTTAAGCAACCGACTGCTATGATAAATGTATTAGGCCAAGCACAAATCCCTACTGATGTGTTAAAAACAGCAGATGTAACCAGCCATTGGTACGGTAAAAGTGTAAAACCTGGTCGCAAAATGGGCCACATTAATGTATCTGCTGATAATTTACAGCAATTAGGTGAACGCCTTGGTGAACTCGCAATGTGTTTACCAGAGCAAGATTACCCCGGTGTATTAGCTACCAGCAAATCGCTATTATAAGTTAAAAAACAAAGCGATAAATTGAACTTAACTTCAATATATCGCTTTACCTTCTAAAGGTTCTTTTCAATGATCCATCCAAAGTTTCGTACTATTGTGTTTGCCTTTTTTATGGCACTTTTCATGTCAGGTTTTATGTCGTTAGTTATTTCTTTATTTAATGTTGGTATGGTCGATAACATCGTATCTATCTGGCTTAAAGCGTGGTTATTTGCCTTTTGTATTGCCTTTCCAACGGTTATATTTGTTGCCCCCGTTGTCCATAAACTGACTAATAAACTGATTCGCGCTTAACGTTATGATTATCGCTAAATTACATAAACCTGTATTTATAATATTACTGGCTTTGTGCATCACTCCATTTATTGGCGCTGGTAGTGCCTTGGTTATAGGGGCGTTATTTGCGATTACCTTGGGTAACCCGTTTGCTGAGTTATCACAAAAGGCCAGTAAATGGATGCTAAAGTTGGCGGTTGTGGGGTTGGGGTTTGCTGTTGATTTTAATCAGGTAATTGAGGTTGGTCGCAGCTCTTTAGTGTTAACAATTGTCAGTATTACTGCCATAATTGGGCTTGGCGAAATTTTAACTCAAGTGTTTAAACTTAATCGTAACACAGGCGTGTTAATTTCCTTTGGAACCGCTATTTGTGGGGGTAGCGCTATTGCGGCCATAGCACCGGTTATAAAAGCTAAAGATCATGAAGTGGCTGTGGCGCTGGGTATCGTATTTTTACTCAATGGTGTAGGGTTATTATTATTCCCTGCAATTGGGCATTATTTTGAATTAACCCAAGAGCAGTTTGGATTATGGGCTGCACTTGCAATTCATGATACCAGTAGCGTGGTAGGTGCATCGGCTACTTATGGTGCAGTGGCACTGAGCATAGCAACAACAGTGAAGCTTACTCGTGCTATGTGGATTATTCCATACACTACGCTTGCAGGTGTGTTTATGCGCTCAGATGAAAAGGCGAGTATTCCATTATTTATTGTAGGCTTTTTATTAGCCGCATTAATTAATACCTATGTGCCGTCGCTTTCATCTTATTGGGAGTTGATAAACATTGCAGCGAAGCAAATACTAGTGATGACACTGTTTTTAATTGGCAGTGGTTTGTCGTTATCGGT
Organism: Pseudoalteromonas sp. APC 3694; assembly: GCF_030407565.1. Lineage (NCBI taxonomy): Bacteria > Pseudomonadati > Pseudomonadota > Gammaproteobacteria > Alteromonadales > Pseudoalteromonadaceae > Pseudoalteromonas > Pseudoalteromonas sp. APC 3694. Next base: position 108,108 of record NZ_JASDDE010000007.1, on the reverse strand, counting down.
ACTAAAGCAAGCGGGAATTAAACCGTTTTTAATGGCTGTGATTCTTTGGATCGTGGTTAGCAGTGTTATTTTATTATTAATTATAGATGGATTCATATAATGAGACATGATCTCGGTATTAAAATTATTGGTGGCTTTTTATTGTCACTGGTTTCAGCAAGCTATGTTCACGCAGAGTCATTACGGGTCGCAACGTTTAATGTCAGTATGGATGCAACCAATTACACCGCTAAAAATGAAAAAGTAAAAAGCGATGCCTTAGTTAACGCGCTGCGCTCTGACCACCAGCAAATTAAAAATATTGCTGAAATAATTCAACGCGTTCGTCCAGATGTGGTGCTTTTAAATGAATTTGACTACGTCCCTAAATCACAAGGGATAGAATACTTTAAAACCCATTACTTAAATGTAGGGCAAAATGATCAAGCGGCTATCGATTACCCTTATGTCTACATTGCACCAGTTAACACCGGCTTAGCCACAGAGTTTGATTTAGACAACGATGGCAAAAAAAATGGTGTGATGGGCGATGCGCAAGGTTTTGGATTTTTTGAAGGCCACTACGCAATGGCGTTTTTGTCTCGTTACCCCATTGATTTTGACAACATCAGAACCCTGCAAACGTTTAAGCACAAAGATTTACCGAATGTGAAAATGCCGGTAGATCCAAAAACCAATACAAATTGGTATAACGAAGAAGAATGGAGTGCTTTACGTTTAAGCTCTAAATCGTTTTGGGATATACCGGTAAAAGTAAATGATAAAGTAGTTCATATGTTAGCCTCGCATCCTACGCCGCCTGTGTTTGATGGTGATGAAGACAGAAACGGCATTCGTAATCATGATGAAATTAGATTAATTGCTGATTACGTTAATAACGAAAGTTACCTGTATGACGATAACGGTAAAAAGGGCGGTCTTGCAGCAAAATCACGCTTTGTGATTTTAGGTGACCTAAATGCCGCCCCTGAGGGCGATAAAAAGCGCACAAATACAACAGATCAGTTACTTAAAAGCCCGATGATTAATGCCGGTTTTATTCCAACCAGTGAGGGCGCTAAAGAGCAATACCCACAAGCTTATGCTAAAAATTACACTGCTAACTGGCAGGCACGCGTTGATTACGTTCTGCCTTCAAATTATGGACTAACCATTAAAGATGGTGGCGTATTTTGGCCGAAAAAACAAAGCGAATTGTACCGTTTAATCAAAGATAGAAACGCATCAAGTGACCACCGTTTGGTATGGCTTGATTTAACGGTTGAATAAACGGGTTACTCACCCCGATATCAGCGTTGTTTATCTTAAATAATTGCAATTATAAAGGTGCTTCTGCTTAAATACGGTTAATTATAATAACCGTCAAGAAGCACTATGATTTTTAAATTTTCATCTTCTAAAACACTTGTTGCAATGGCTGTTGCGTCAAGTGTTATGTTAGCGGGCTGTACAGCAACCGCCACAACTTCTAATGACTCAGCTATTCAAACAAATACCAAGGTTGCAAGTGTTGTTAACACACCTGCAGACATGGGTGTCTCAAAAATTACGCTTGAACAAGCGATGGCTCACCCTGATTGGATTGGACGTCAACCGCAAGGTGCATTTTGGAGTGCTGACTCAAGTACTGTTATTTACGCGCGAAAACAACAAGGTAGTGAGCTAAGAGATTTATTCACTCAAGCTGTAAACGCTCAAACAGCAGAGCAAGTGGCTTTAAATCAGCTTCACAGCGTAGGCTCAAGTAAAGCTGTTTTTTCTAACGATAAATCACTTCAAGCTTATGTGTTTGAAGGCAACATATTTATTAAAAACGTACAGTCAGGCGTAATTAAGCAAATTACGCAAAGCTCAGCCACCGAGTCAAAACCACAATTTTTAAACGATGGTAATTTAGCGTATCGCCAAGGTAATATCTTTTTTAAAGTAGATTTAACCACAGGTTTAACCCGTGAAATTGCTAATTTAATACTGGCTGACAAACCACAAGGCGTAAAAGAGCCAACAACTTATATTGCCAAAGAACAACATAAGCTGATTGATTACATTGCACTGCAGCATAAAAACAAACAAGACAAGTATGCGCGAAATGAGCAAGTCAAAACTCAAAATAGCTCAATTGCCAACACGCATTACTATTTAGGCGATGGCAACACGGTTGATGAAGCCCAGCTTTCTCCAAATGGCGACGCGTTAATTGTGGTTGTTCAAGAAAAAAGTTCATGGCGTGGTGAAGGCGACATTATGCCTAACTACATCACTGATGATGCGACTATAGAGCCTAAAAAAGTTCGCCGTCGCGTAGCTGATTCTAAAGAGCAAACCTCAGAGCTTGTTTATATTAACCTTGCAGATCAAAGCCAAACCACATTAGGGTTTAACACCTTACCTGGTTTTGATGAAGATGTACTTGCTGAGGTTAAAAAAGAAAACTTCGCCCGTGAAGGTAAAACCTATAAATCTAAAAAACAACCTCGTGGTATAAACGTTATTTCAGATTGGGGTTGGAATCAATCACCCATCAGCTGGAACGATGATGGTAGCCAAGTAGCGATTATGCTTGAAGCATGGGATAACAAAGATCGTTGGTTAGCTACTGTAGATTTTGAAAATAACAAACTTGTCTCTCAACATCGACTACATGACGACGCATGGATTGCGTATGCGTTTAACGACTTTGGTTGGTTAAATGATTCCAATACTCTGTATTATTTATCAGAAGAGTCGGGCTATAGTCAGCTTTATAAAAAGCCACTTGATGGTAAAGCGACTGCGCTTACCATGGGTAAATTTGAAGTATCTAATTTAACCCTTACTGATGACAATAGCGCTATTTACTATAAAGCGAATATTGAGCATCCAGGCCTTTACGAAATATACCGCGTTAATCTACAAACAGGTGATAGCGAGCAAGTAACAGACTTAAACGGTATGACGGATTACACCTTAAGCCCTGATCAATCTAAGTTATTACTTAGACATTCTAAAATCACTATGCCGACTGAACTTTATGTGGCAGAGGCTAAAGCAAACACAACCGCGACTCGTTTAACCAATACGGTATCTGATGCGTTTTTAGGTAAAAAACTCACAGCGCCTAAAATTGTTGCTGTGCCATCAAGTCATACAGATCAGCCCATATACGCCAAAGTCTATTACCCCGCTGATTACCAAGAGGGTGAAACAGGCAAAACCCGCAAAGCAGTTATTTTTAACCACGGTGCAGGGTACTTGCAAAATTCACACATGGGGTGGTCTGGCTACTTCCGTGAATTTATGTTCCATTCATTACTAGCAGATGAAGGTTATGTAGTAATGGATATGGATTACCGCGCATCTAAAGGCTATGGCCGTGATTGGCGAACGGCTATTTATCGCCAAATGGGAACACCTGAAACACAAGATCTAGCCGATGGCGTAAAATGGATGGCGGATAATGCCAATGTTAATACCCAAGCGGTAGGGACTTACGGTGGCTCTTATGGTGGATTTATGACCTTCATGGCGTTATTCACCGCGCCAGATTTGTTTCAATCAGGTGCTGCGCTTCGCCCTGTGACTGATTGGGCACATTACAATACAGGCTATACAGCTAACATTTTGAATCACCCAGATGTTGACCCAATTGCTTATGAACGTAGTTCACCTATTTACTATGCAGAAGGGCTTAAAAAGCATTTATTAATTAATGCGCCAATGGTTGATGATAATGTGTTCTTTCAAGATTCAGTGCGTTTAGTACAGCGTTTAATCGAGCTTGAGAAAGAAAACTTTGAAACAGCAATCTTCCCAGTAGAGCCGCATGGTTTTGTGCAGCCTTCGAGCTGGTTAGATGAATACCGTCGTATTTATAAGCTGTTTAAAGAAACGCTTTAATCGACTAAAAATAAAAACGCCACTTATGTGGCGTTTTTTTAACTGTGTTTAGTATCGTTTTTGATGTGTTTTACAACCAGCGGCACAGCTAATATAACCCCACCAATTGCGCCAATTAAATGCGCATCAACGGCCACTGTTGATTGAATAAGTTGACCAATTTCTGCGCTTGGACCATTAACTTGCTCAAGAATAAGTTTTATCCATACGCCAATAAACAAGATATAACCTGATTTTAACCCAACAGTGACATCTTTTATGGCCCCCCACACGATCACGCCATGCAATAGCGCACTCAGCCCTGTGTAAATTGTAATTGTGGGGCAAAACCAATAAACCCCCAAGCCACACCAAAGCGCAAGGAGTGCAATATTAAAGCTGTATTGCTTAGGTGTAGTGTATTCACCATGTAATAACCAAATAAGCGCGATACCAGCACAATTTAAACCTAGGTGTACCCAGTTGGCATGTACAAATTGGCTGGTAAATAAACGCCACAGTTGGCCTTGTTCAATTAATGGGCGATTAAACTCAAGCTCATTGTTCATACCAAGCGATGCTAAGAGCGTACTTAATACAATTAAACACAAAGGAGGTAAAACATAACGCGGCTGAAGGGGTAAATTAAGCATTTAATGATCATTTTTTTATATTTATTTTTGCATATTGTGCCTGTTTAACTTTAAGATGCCAATTATCTTCCATGCAATTTAAGTTTAATCAGTAATTATGAATTTTAAGCTCAACTCTTTATTTGCTCTCTCTTTAAGTGCACTGTCTTTCCCTTTATTTGCACAGCAAGCAAGCCAAATTGAAACCCGTGAACCAGAAGCCGCCACAGGGGTAGTACAAAAGCAATTAGTACCTGGCGATAAATACATGGTTGCGGCTGCAAATCCTTATGCCTCACAAGCGGGAAAGGCCATTTTAGCCCAAGGCGGAAGCGCCGTTGATGCCGCAATTGCCACCCAATTAGTGCTTACATTAGTTGAGCCGCAGTCATCAGGCATTGGTGGTGGTACGTTTATGATGTATTACAACAAAGCTAACAATAAACTCACTAGTTTTGATGGTCGCGAAACAGCCCCCAGTAATGCCGATGAAAACCTGTTTTTAAATGAACATGGCAAAGCTGTTAAATGGATTGAAGCAGTTGTAGGTGGTCGCTCTGTGGGTGTACCAGGTATTTTACATGCGTTTGCCAGTGCCCATAAACAATATGGTAATTTGCCATGGGCAACGTTATTTAAGCCAGCTATTGCACTAGCTGAACAAGGGTTTGAAGTATCTCCACGATTACATGGCTTACTCGTTAGGCAGTTAAACCCGGGTGTTATGAGTATGCCGGTGATCAATGAGTATTTTTTCCCCAATGGTGAAGTGATCAAAGTAGGCAGTATTAAAAAAAACCAGCCGCTTGCTAATTTATACAAAGACATTGCCTCACAAGGGATTGATGCTTTTTATAAAGGTGATAATGCAAAAGCCATGGTAAGTGCAGTGCAGAAATCAAAAATTGCCCCGGGTAAATTATCTGTACAAGATCTTGCTAACTACACCAGCAAAGAGCGCGCCCCTGTATGTATTAAATACCGCGTTTACAAAGTGTGCTCAATGGCACCACCTAGTAGTGGTGGTGTAGCGGTGCTACAAATTTTAGGCTTGCTTGAACATAAAGATATGGCCAATATTAAAGCGAATAGCGCAGAGGCTATTCATTACTTTAGCCAAGCATCGCGCATTGCGTTTGCCGATCGAAATAAATACCTTGGCGATCCTGATTTTACCCAAGTCCCTACTCAAGAGTTATTAAACAAAGATTACATCGCTACCCGTGCAAAGTTAATTAGCGAAGAAGATAAAAAAGCATTTCCTGGTGATCCAGTTGATTACTTAAGCTACGCAAATGATGACTCTTTTGAACTTCCGTCTACGTCACATGTCTCGATTGTTGATAGCAAAGGCAATGCTGTTTCTATGACCAGCTCTATAGAAATGGCGTTTGGCTCAACAGTGATGGTTAATGGTTATATTTTAAATAATCAGCTGACTGATTTTTCACTCTCGCCGCGTAAAAATGGCAAGTTAGTGGCTAACAGAGTAGAAGCCCATAAACGTCCGCGCAGCTCAATGTCACCCGTGATGGTATTTAATCAAGATGGGAGCTTACGTTTAGTGGTCGGCTCTCCTGGTGGTAGTCGCATTATTGATTATGTAGCGCAAGTTGTTATTGGCGTTTTAGATTGGAATTTAAACGCGCAACAAGCCATTAATTTACCGCGAACCACTAATCGCAACGACTACACCAGCGTAGAAAAAGGCACTGCACTTGAAGCGGTGGTACCAAAGCTTAAAAAGCGCGGCCATGATGTGCGCGTGATTGACTTAAACTCTGGGCTGCATGCGGTAGAAGTTAAAAATAACCGTTTGTATGGTGCCGCCGATCCTCGCAGGGAAGGGATGGCATTATCGGATTTAAGTAGTAATAAAGCCTCATTTAAATTCTAAAACATGTATAATCAACAGCAGGTTTGCAGCTAATGTATTACCTGCTGTTATTTATGTAATAGCTTAATAGTTAATGATTATTTGATTGAAAATAGTATGTTAACTAATGTAAAAAATTAGCAAATCTAAAAAATAACTGACACTGTTGTAACCATTGCACACAGCAAACGCTGGTCTAATGCCCGTTTTAATTTTTATAAACTCACAACAGCCAGCTAACATATTCACCAAATATGAGTGGCTTTATACTAAAGTAGCGCTTGTATTTGTAAATTTTCAATGGTCTGACAAGCTTAAATGTCATTGCAATTTAGCCTTTAACAATGATAATGGCAGATCATTACTTAAGATTCAGTAAAGCTTGGAAATATGACTACAAATACCGATCCAAATTATCTTTATATTCCTTATTCTGGCCCAGGCCTAATTGAAACCCCACTATTGAATAAAGGAAGTGCTTTTAGCCAAAAAGAACGTGAACACTTTAATCTTGCTGGTTTACTTCCTCCTCGTTACGAAACAATAGAAGAGCAAGTTGAGCGTTGTTACCAACAATACTCAAGTTTTAACGACAACTTAAATAAGCACATTTATTTACGCGCCATTCAAGATAATAACGAAACGCTTTATTACCGTTTAGTGCGCGATCATATCGAAGAAATGATGCCTATTATCTACACCCCAACAGTGGGTGATGCCTGTGAAAAGTTTTCTGATATTTATCGCAGTGCCCGTGGTTTATTTATTTCCTATGAAGATCGCTTTCACATTGACGATATTTTACGTAATGCCACAAAAGGCAAAGTAAAAGTGATTGTTGTTACCGACGGTGAGCGTATTTTAGGCCTTGGCGACCAAGGTATTGGTGGCATGGGGATTCCAATTGGTAAACTTTCTTTGTATACCGCGTGTGGCGGTATTAGCCCAGCTTATACGTTACCGGTTATGCTCGATGTGGGAACCAATAACGAAAAATTATTAAACGACCCAATGTACATGGGTGCTCGCCATAAACGTATTGCACAAGACGAATACGATGAGTTTTTAGACTTATTCATTAAAGCAGTTAAACGTCGCTGGCCAAATGTGTTACTGCAGTTTGAAGATTTTGCTCAGCCTAATGCAATGCCATTATTAAAGCGTTACCGTAATGAAATTTGTAGCTTTAATGATGACATTCAAGGTACTGCGTCGGTTACTGTGGGGTCTTTATTAGCAGCATGTCGTGTTAAAGGTGCTAAATTATCAACTCAAAAAGTTGTTTTTGTAGGCGCAGGCTCTGCAGGCTGTGGTATTGCTGAACAAATTGTTAGCACTATGGTTGCTGAGGGCATCAGTGAAGCACAGGCACGCAGCCAAGTATTTATGGTTGACCGTTTTGGCTTATTAACAGATGGTATGCAAGGCTTACGTGACTTTCAACAAATGCTTGCACAACCAACTAGCTGCTTAGCTGATTGGATCTACAGCGGTGAATACGCGTCGTTATTAGATGTAATGCATTGTGCTGAACCAGATATTTTAATTGGTGTATCAGGCCAACCTGGCTTATTTACCGAACAAGTCATTCGCGCTATGCATGCTAAATGTGAATCGCCAATTATTTTCCCGTTAAGTAATCCATCTAAGCAAGTTGAAGCGTATCCAGAAGATGTAATTAAATGGACCGATGGCAAAGCAATTGTTGCAACTGGCAGCCCATTCGACCCAGTAGTTTATAACGGTGTGACTTACCCAATTCCACAATGTAATAATAGTTACATATTCCCAGGTATTGGCTTAGGTGTAATTGCCGCCAAAGCAACCCGTATTACCGATGCGATGCTAATAATGTCGAGCGAAATGTTGGCTGAGTCGTCACCTTTAGCTAATACAGGTAAAGGTAGCTTACTACCGGCACTGACTGAAATTGAAACGCTTAGTAAACGTATTGCGTTTGCAGTGGCTAAAAAAGCAATTGAAGAGGGCGTAGCCCTTGAAATTTCAGACGATGCGCTGTGGGCAGCCATCGACAAAAACTACTGGTTACCAAAATACCGTAACTACAAGCGTTGCAGCATTTAATTACAGTAGAGATTAAAAAAAACAGGCTTTTGCCTGTTTTTTTATGCTTGTTCATCTTTAATTAACCGCATAAGGTGTTAACTGAGGCAATCAAATTTAAAAGGATAGACTTATGAAAACGCTTTCGATTTTAATCGCCGCATTACTCAGTACATCAGCTTATGCAAGAAACGCCCCAGAAGAGCCGCATATTTATGTTAAAGGTGAAGCTTCAGTAACGACGATGCCGGATCATGTTTTATTAACGGTGGGCATTACTGAAATAGATAAAGACTTAATTGCAGCAAAAAAACAAACCGATACCACTATGGCCAGTGCAATAAGTTTAGTAAAAAAACTAGGGGTAGATGATGCGGATATTAATGCCGGTCAAATTTCTATATACCGTGATAACCAATATAATCGTGAAACAGGTAGACAAGAGTTTACTGGCTTTAAAGTATCAAGAACGCTCACCATTAAACTCTCTGCAATTAATAAATACCCTGAATTACTACAGAGCTTAGTTAATAATGGCATTAATGAAATTAGACAAACACAATTTTTAGCTAGCAACTACGATGAGCTGCATAAAAAAGCACAAAAAATGGCAATTAAACAAGCCAAAGTCGCGGCAAAAGAGCTAAGTGACGACTTTGATGTAGAGTTAAAAGGCTTATATAGCGCGTCGTTAACCCCGCTTGATATGCCATCTACACCGTACATGCGCAGTGAAAAAGTAATGATGGCAGACAGTGCACCTGGTAATTATGTCCCAGATGCCTATCATGCGGGTGAAATTACTATTAGCGCGTCAAGCTATGCAATTTATTATATAGATTAGGGTTTGATGATCTTTCAATGCCAAATAGGCGCTGCCGAGGAGCGATAACTCTTTGCCCCTCGGCAGAATAAATATCTCTACAGAGCCTACTCGCTAATAGGTTGGTGCTGCTCAAAACGTGCCACCAACTGATTACCTTGTAACTCACTAATTCGCACTATTGCTTGTAGCATATTTCTAATTTCTCGCCGGTCATACTCATTACAAATGTGCTGATTAATATCATCAACAATGGCACCTAAATAATTAAACACACTGTTTCGAGCTTCAACATCCTCGTTGGCAATAAACAAAATATTTTTAAATGCTTCAATAACATTGGTCATTACATAGGCATCTGCTTTGGCATAATTACGCAAAGGAGTGAAGTTATCGTGCAGTAATTCATCAAAACTGGTTTCATGGAAATAGAGCAAAGGGGCTTCTTCTGATTGATAATATGCGTAGTTAATCGCATTAATCTTTAGGCGAGCAATCAATAAAATACTCAGCATATCAATAGCTTTAACCGCTGTCCCCGGATCGTTAATCCCTGGGCTCATTGCTTTTACAGCAATTTCAGAAATTTGGGTTAATCCATAACGGTAATGATCGCTAATGTATTCTTCTATATAAAAAATAAAGCAGTCTAAAATTTTCTCTATTAACTCTTCGTTTTCACAAATGTCTTTATTACACTTTAAGAACGGGTAGCCTTTAACGGTAAAGTAACCTTGCTTAACGGTAATAAAAAGTTCTATTTTTTCTTCAGCCAAAATAGCACACAGCTTATTTGTGTGAACCCCTTTGTAGTAACCCTCAGTAGTACTTTTTATTGAATGCCAATTTGAAAATTCAGGAAAGTTATCAACGGGGTTATCGCCTTGTTTGTTGATGATGTCTTGGATCTCTTGTTTGGTTTGTCTAAATAAACCATTTAATACGTTATCAACCTGAATTGCTTTTGAAATAGAGTGAATAAAAAAAACGAACAAGCCCAAAGAAATCAAACCAAAAATTAACGCAAAGAGTACCCCTAATGAGGGTATTGCCGTATTTCCGTTATCTAACTTATTAATATTAATGAGCATTATAATAGAATAAATAATACTGCCTAAATAAAACCCTAATACCATTTGATGCGATTTACGGGTAATAAGCCCAGGAACGACTCTGGGTGACAAGCTAGCGCTGGCCGCATTTAAAACCACCATCACCATAGAAAAACTAAATACGGTTAACGAAATAATACTGCCAGCCAAGGTGCTTAATATGGTTCGTGCGTTTTCTGCACTGTCTACTAATACAAATGAGATTAATGATTTAAATTGCTCAATAGGGGCTAAATACTCAACAGACATAGTGAGTACAGCAAAAATTAAAAACGCAACAGACAGGAGTGAGGGATAAAAGCCAATACTGTTTATTATTTCACGATAGTGATTGGTGATTTTTGTTCTTAAATACATATTATCCTTACTTGTTACTATTCCAATGTATAAATTACTCTAGCATAGTTCATGATAAAGCTTCTGATTTACCGCTTAACTTATGTGTTATTATTGCTGAAAAATTAAATGGACTATACTGTGATCATATCTAGCTATGCGGCCTTATTGGCCCTTTATTATATTTATTTGAGTGTTAATGTTATAAAAATACGTAAAGCCGAAGGGATTTCGTTAGGTAATGGCAGTAATACCGCGCTTGAACGTGCAACCCGAGCGCATGGTAATTTTATTGAGTACGTGCCCATTAGCTTAATTTTAGTTTTTTTATTGGAGTATCAAGGGTTAGCTAGTCATTATGTGCATGCACTAGGCGGTTTATTATTTATCAGCCGTGTTGTTCATGGTTCTGCCATTATTAACAATAATTTAAAGGCACGTGGATTGAGCATGATGAGCACCTTTGCTATTGTGATAATAAGCGCGGTGTTATTACTTTAAGTAGATAAACGATTATGCGGTTAGCTATTGTTTTTACATGTGTTTATTTTTTCAGTTCGCTGACATCATTTGCATGGGCAATAGAAAATAATAGCAAAAACACCGTTTCTAGTTTGCATGTTGTATACCCCAAAACAATGCGCAGTGGTGAAGATGAAATATTATATCCGTTAGTACTATTAAGAACAGCTCTGCAATTCAGCGGAGAAAATTTTACATTACAACCCTCAAGTATTTCGATGCCACAGAGCCGCGCGTTAAAGCAAATTCTTCATAATGATGAAATAAACGTAGCTTGGACCATGACCTCTAAACAGCGTGAGCAACAATTACTACCCGTTAGAGTGCCTATATTTAAGGGGTTATATGGGTGGCGTGTTTTGGTAACTACACAGGATAAAGTGAATACCTTATTAAACATCAATACCCTTAGCGACTTTAAAAGCATACACTTTATTCAAGGGCATGATTGGCCTGACACACAAATACTGCAGGATAACGGTTTAACTGTATCGACATCAATCGAATATAGTTCGTTATTTAATATGTTGATAAAAGGCCGAGGTGATGTATTTCCTCGTTCTGTGTTAGAGGTTGAAACTGAGCTCAATACCTTTAAAGATGAAGCCGTTGCTAACCTCACGATAGTGCCGCACTTATTGTTGCAATACCCAAGTGCAATCTACTTCTTTTTTAGTAAAGAAAAGCCCGAAATAGCGCAAGCGGTTGAGAAAGGCTTAGCTATTATGCGTAAAAACGGTGAGTTTGATCGTTTGTTTAAGGCTTATCATCGCAGTGCGATTGAGCATGCAGATATAAAAAATAAAATTATCATTAAATTAAAAAACAATCAGTTACCCGCATTAACACCCCTTAATGATGCATCACTTTGGTTTTCAGAAAAAGACATTTAAAACGCCATGACACAAAAAATATTTATTATTGGTTTACCACGCACTGGGACGACTAGCGTATGTAATGCATTTTTAGATTTTGGTATACCTACTGCCCATACTGCTTACACTAACGCTTGTTTTGAAAATGCGGTGGCTATCGCAGACACACCTGTATTTAACGATTATCAAACATTAGATAAATATTACCCAGGTTCTAAATTTATATATTTAAAGCGAGAATTTAGCGCGTGGCTGCCTTCAATCAAACAGCTTTTAGTGCGTATGCATACTAATTTAACGCGTGCTGATGGGGGCTTTAATATTCATTTAAAGCGCTGTTACTTAAATACGTTTAGTGATTTTTCACTCGAAAACATTAATCAGGATGAATATTTAACTAATTGTTATAACACTCATTTTAATAGTGCTAATGCTTACTTTGCTGACCGGCCTAATGATTTTTTAGCCATTGATATAGCAAATCCCGAGAGTTTTAATAAGCTATGTGAGTTTTTAAATATTACCAGCAGCTTAGCTGGCTTTGAAAAAATGAACATGGGCGGTAAAATCACTGCATGGAATGATATAAAGCACCCATTAAAAATTGAGTCAACGTCGAAAGGGCGGATTGATAAGTTTTTGCCTTATGAAAGTTAAATTTAAATCGCGATCAAAGATTTTTATTTTTAAATACGCTAAAATCCACGCATTATTTTATAAGTTGTATCCCTATGTTTGAATTAAAATACCACACGCCATTTGAATGGACCGAAGTTGTTTTAGCTGACTTCGAAACCTTTTTACAAGACCACGCTGCTGCTGAGAAAAAAGCATCTGGCATGGCTATGTCAATGCTTTCACATTATCCGGATAAGCGTAAATTAGTTAAAGCCATGACTGACTTAGCTCTTGAAGAGTTAGTTCATTTTAAACAAGTGCTTAAACTATTAATTGAACGCGATACTAATTTGGGTGATGATAAAAAAGATCCATACATTAAACAAATTCGTGCACACTTTAGGCATGGTCGTGACGGTTTTTTAATGGACAGACTATTAGTTGGTGGGGTAATTGAGGCGAGGGGACATGAACGTTTTTCTTTAGTTGCCGAGGCACTACCTGAAGGAAAAGAAAAAGATTTTTATGTCGCAATTGCTAAATCAGAAGAAAAACATAAAAATTTATTTGTGGAACTCGCCTACGAATACTTTGATAAGCAAGAAGTTGACGAACGCTTAGACGAGCTACTAACAATAGAAGCCGAAATTTGTAAAAACATTCCTTTTACAGCGGCTCTACATTAAAAATTACGGTATGTTGTTTTAAAAGCAAAAGTAACATACCAACTTTTCAATTTATAACTGCTCCCTTCATACTAATTAAACAATCAAATAAACCCTAAGTAGATCAACTTTACTGCGCTTACTTTACACAGCCTACTCATAAACAGCTATTATGAATTATTAAAGTTTAGCTTGTCGAAGGATGTGAACCGATGCAACCAATTAAACACATTGCCGTATTAACCTCAGGGGGCGATGCGCCTGGGATGAACACCGCATTATTTTCCATAGTAAAAACCGCTCAACAACATGGAATAAAAGTGTCGGGCGTTCGAAAAGGGTTTGAGGGTTTAATTGATAATGATTTAGTGACACTTGATTGCAAAAGCCTACAACAAACCATGCACTTAGGTGGTACTGTGTTAAAAACAGCGCGTAGTGAAAGATTTAGAGGTGACGCCGGTAGAAATCTAGCACTAGCTACAATTGAACATAATAATATTGACGCTTTAATTGTGATAGGTGGAGATGGCTCATTTAGAGGGTGTTTATGGTTATCACAAATTACTAACATACCGTATATAGGCATTCCAGGCACTATTGATAATGATATTGCGGGTACAGATTACACCTTAGGGTTTGATACAGCAGTAAACACATCAATGCAATGTATTGATAATATTAGAGATACTGCAGAATCACATAATAGGGTGTTTGTTATTGAAGTAATGGGACGTGATTCTGGTTATATTGGCACTTATGCCGGTTTAACCTCTGGCGCCGATTCGATATTAATACCTGAAAGTGATGAAGACATAACTTATTTAGTGAATAAAATTAGTGATTATCACAGTGAGCATGCTTTTATTGTGGTGGTATCTGAAGGTGATGAAATTGGCGTTGAGCATATATGTGAGAAAATAAGTACCGTTAATCCCAGTATAGATTTGCGCGTAACTAAGCTAGGGCACTTACAACGCGGCGGTAATCCATCTGCAGCGGATCGTATGTTAGCAATAAGATTAGGCGTACACAGTGTTAAGGCTTTATGTGCTGGAGAAAGCGCTAAAATGGTGGGTATTTTAAATAACACAGTTTCAAATACTTCTATGCAAGATGTTGTAAAACAACATGTAATAAATGAAGAGCTGCAAGGGCTGTTATCTGTATTTTGCCGCTAACGACTAATTAAATAGGAGTAATAAACAATGCGAGATAATAAAAATTATAAAATGAAAATTATTAAAGGTATTACAATAAGTTTTTTATTAGCCGGTTCAACAGTCGTATTGGCCAAAGATGATTGTGCAGATTTAACGGGATGTGCGAAAAAGGCCTGTGAAGTTAACCTCGAGTTATTAGCTTCAAAACGCCAAGGTAATTCACACAAAGTTGCAGGTCTCAATAAAGCACTTAATAACATAAACGCATATTGTACCAATGATGGATTAAAAGCAGAGTTACAACAAAAAATAGATGATACAAATTCAGAAATTGAAGAATATAAAATCGATCTTAAAAAAGCTAAGCACCAAGGTAAGCATGACAAAGTTGAAAAGTATCAGCAAAAGCTAAACGACGAAACTAAACAGCTTAAGCAATTAATTGATGAGCTAAATAGTTTGGTTGATTGAAATGTCATTACAGAGTTTTTATATTTAATAAAGTAGAGCATTTTATTGAATATAAATATTATGCGATAAAAGGGCTAAAATACCGTGTTTGTAAGTGACGTAATTGCCTACAGTTAGTTTGATTAAGTATACTTCCACCGTATTTAACATAATATAAATTATAGGTAGTTATATATCTATATATAAGCAGCGGTCTATTTTAAAAGCTTCAAGCTCACTAAGTCCAATACTAGACGGTATCGGACATTAAGTGGCTTTAAACAACTATTATGGTTATTCATAGTTATCACCTTGAGGTTCCCTAATGCTTAGCTTAATATTAAAGCACAAGCCGTAAAAAACATTGAAGTATTCATATGGAATTTGTACACCCACTCGAACCAATTTTAATTATTGATGATGTTAAACAGATCCGCGCTGATTTAAGCCAAGTATTAGCCGGTTTAGGTTTTGATGACATTATTGAGTGCGATAATTTTAATTGTGCTAAACCTCTGCTTATTGAAAAATCACCCAACGTTATATTCTTAGATGTTGATTTACCTGATTCTGAAAGCATTGAAATTTTAGAGTCAATTAACAACGAACACCCTCATGCACATGTTGTTATGTGTTCAGGCCACAATAGCTTTGAAACAGTGCAAAATACCTGGGAGCTAGGCGCAAAAGAATTTATAGCTAAGCCCTTTAATGCGCAAAAAGTTGATGCGGTAATGAAACGTTTAGAACTCATAGATTAAAGGAAATTATGCAGCACATTGTTACGACCATAATTGATGACCTATCTACCGTTATATTTGGTAAACAACAACAAATAAAATTAGCGTTAGCCTGTTTATTTAGTGAAGGCCATTTATTAATTGAAGACTTACCTGGCATGGGAAAAACCACTTTGTCGCATGCATTAGCTGCAGTACTGGGGTTATCTTATCAGCGTATACAATTTACCAGCGATTTATTGCCCGCTGATATTATTGGCACCAATATATTTAATAATAATGAACATAGTTTTTCATTTCATAAAGGCCCAATTTTCAGCCAAGTGGTGCTCGCTGATGAAATAAATCGCGCGGGTCCTAAAACACAAAGTGCTTTATTGGAGGCGATGGAAGAACATCAAGTAACAGTAGATGGAGACAAGTACCCGCTCCCTACTCCATTTTTTGTAATTGCTACTCAAAACCCTTTATATCAAGCAGGAACTTATCCGCTGCCAGAATCGCAATTAGATCGTTTTTTAATGCGTATAAGCTTAGGCTTTCCACCTAAAGATGCAGAAAAACGGTTACTGTTAAATAATCAAAAACGTGACTATTCGCAGTTACCGCAGCGAATTGAACAACATCAACTTAAGCAAATTCAAGATGCTATATCAAATATCACGCTAAGTTCGCCGGTGGTTGATTATATAATTGAGTTAGTGACTTATACTCGTGAGTCTCAAACATTAACGACTTCGCTTTCCCCAAGAGCCAGTATGGCACTGGCTAAATCGGCCAAAGCGTGGGCCTATATTGAAGGCCGTGATTATGTATTACCCGAAGATGTACAAGCTGTTTTTTCAAGTGTGTGTCAGCATCGATTAGGTTTACATAGTGATGCGGGCGATACACAAATAGCGGCCATCTTACAACATGTTTTAGTGCCCGTTTAGGTAAATGCGTATTTATAAATTTAAGCGCCCTACTTTTATTCACGATATAAAAAGCGCGATTTTAACGGCCTTATTAAAAAATAAGCACAAAAAAAATAGCATCACCTTAAAACATAATACTATTTATGTTTTACCATCCACGCTTGGCGTTTACTTTAGCGTTGTTGCATCATTAAATTTTGTAATGGGGATTAATTATCAAAATAATTTAATTCTGTTTATGGCTTATTTAATGTTTGTGATTATAATTTTTGCATTGTTATTGGGCTACAGTAATGCCAGAGGTTTAACTGTCAGCTTTAAATGCGCCATTGACAGTTTTGCGCCTCAGACACCACAGCTAGTTTGGCAAATAGAAGCCGATGATCCTTGTCAATCAGTTACATTAAGTTACCCCAATGATTTTAAAAATGCGTGTTACATTACGCGCGTTAAAAATGAAGCAATAAAATGTCAATTATCATTACCTTATACCAAGCGAGGCTGTTATCAGTTAAAGCCAATAAAAATTGCCAGTAATTACCCCTTTGGTTTAGTCAGTGTGTGGAGTTATATACAACCTAATAAAGTGGTGTATGTTTATCCGTCAATAATTAAAACAACAAATCAAAAACACCCAAACTTAGTTGCAAATAATACCGATGAAGGCACTGAAAAACATAACGGTGATGACGAATTTGAAAGTTTAATTACTCATTTGCCAGAAATGGGGTTACAGCGAATATCATGGAAGCACTATGCAAAAACACAGCAATTACTTGTAAAACAATTTAGTGATTTTAAATCAGTCGATGCACAATTCGATTTTAACTTAGTCACGGGCGATACCGAACAGCGTTTAGGGCAACTCTGTTTTTTAGTTTGCCAAGCATTTGAAAGTGACATTAATTATTCTTTAAAACTTCCTAATAAATTAATCGCCAGCAATTCAGGCAAGCTGCATCATCAGCGCTGTTTACAAGCGTTAAGCCAAGTCGGTAATGATAATGAATGAGATTAAAAACCATCGCGTTATCAACTTTGCTCTATCGTTTATTTATTTAGGGCTAGTCAGTTTTTTTACAGAGCACTTACCCCTGCCCTTTATTGCAATGCTAAGTGTGTTATGTGGCTGGAATATTTATTTAACAGTTAAGCAAAAGCAAAAACCCAACGCGTGGTTTGCTAATGGATTGGCCGCCATTGCTTTAATTATTATGCTAAGCAGCATAGGCTTTAAAGATACCGTTGTATTGTTTGTAGCCATGCTGTTATTGTCGTGTGTTTTTAAATTATTGCAGGCAAAATCAAAACAGCATTACCAATTGATCATTACCCTTACGTTCTTTTCACTCTCAGCGGTATATTTGTTTAGCCAAACCATTTTTACTACCTTAGTTATAAGCACTTTATATATTTTAAATTTTGCGGTGCTAGGGTTATTAGAGTCTAGTCATAGCTTAAAACTCTCTTCAAAACAAAGTGCTAAAATTATGCTACTGGCTTTTCCTTTAGCCGTAATACTTTTATTATTTTTACCTAAACTTCCGGCATTTTGGCAACTACCTGGGCCCAAAATGGCACAAACAGGATTATCTGAACAAGTCGATCCGTTTGATATAGCAAAGTTATCAAATTCAGATGAACTGGTATTTAGAGCAAAATTTAATGGTACACCACCCCCTAAGCCCTATTATTGGCGCGCTATTGTACATGATGAATTTGATGGTGCAGCGTGGAAAACATCCTCATTTTTAAAGCAAGCGTTGATATTACCCGCTAAAAAAAGTACGAGTGAAAATGAGGCTCAGTATACGGTTATAGCTGAGCCTGCTATTTCAGATTGGCTATATGGGCTTGGTTTTTCAACTAGTGAAACCCCCAATGTTATTGCCAATACTTTAGGTTTATTACGTAAACAACAATATAAATCCAAGGTTTTACAATATGCAGTTAATAGTGAACCATTATCTAGTACATCGCTTAATAAGTCCCAACAGCGGTTTTATAGCCAATTAACTGTTAGTAATAATCAAAAATCTCAGCAGTTAGCGCAACAATTAAAAAAGAATAGCGCCAATGCTGATGAATTTTTTAATCAACTTTTAAGCTATTTTTCAAAAAATGAATTTAGCTATACACTTACACCCACCCCCATGCGCGGCGAAAATACGCTCGATCAGTTTATGTTTAATAATAAACGCGGTTTTTGCGGGCATTATGCCAGTGCCGCCGCCTTTATTTTTAGAAGTGCAGGTATTCCTGCGCGTGTTGTCAGTGGCTATTTAGGAGGCGAGCTAAATAAAAACAGTGATTATATGACTATTCGTCAATACGATGCGCATGCCTGGGTTGAAGCATATACCGGTGCCGGTTGGAAAGTATTTGATGCCACAGCGGTTGTCGCACCCGAACGGTTAAACGGCTCCTTGTCACAAAGTACCACCCTTAATGACGAATTTAAAAATAATATTAACTTTGGACTCGTTAGTTTAAGTAACTATGCCGCAATTAATTGGCTTAGACTTGAATTAGAAAACTTAGATTATCAATGGTCTAGTTGGGTACTTGGGTTTGATAAAGACAAACAACAAGATTTATTTGCTACCTTATTTGGTAATAAGTTTATTTGGCTGGTGCCGCTTGGGGTTATTATTATTTTAATTTTGAGTTTTACAGCTTACTTTATTTATTTAAACAGACCTAAAGCCTCAACAAAACAACCGCCACTGGTCAATGAGTATTATGAAATTATTCGTTGGGCTAATAAACACGCGATTAGCTATCCTGAAAATGCCACGCCAACCCAAACTTTAGAACACATTAGCAACCAAGCGCCCCATGCAGAGCAACAAATAACCGCTTTTTGTGAGTTATTTAAGCAAGTGCGCTATGCAAGGCATCCATTTACTAAAGAACGTAAAAATCAGGCTAAATATCTGATAAAATTAATTAAATCTACAAAACAGAGAAATCTATGAACGCAGTAATTATCGGCGTTATTTTAATGCTTGGACTCACTTTAGTCCGTGTAAATGTGATTGTTGCAATGACAATAAGTGCGCTTGTTGCCGGATTAACCGCTGGCATGGGATTGAAAGAAAGCATCGATGCATTTAATTCAGGATTATCGTCAGGTGCCGAGATTGCTTTAAGTTATGCTATGTTGGGCGCATTTGCCGTGGCAATTTCTAAGTCAGGCCTAACACGTATTTTAGCTGCGAAGTTATTGGCAAAAGTTAACGCACAAACTGGCTCAAGCGAAACCCTGCTAAGCTATTTTATTCTGTTTATTATTTTGATTTGTGCTATTTCTTCACAAAATTTAGTCCCTGTTCATATTGCGTTTATTCCTATTCTAATTCCCCCGTTATTGGTGGTGTTTAACAAATTGCGAATAGACAGACGCGCTATTGCTTGTATTTTAACCTTTGGTTTAGCCACCTCGTATATGGTACTCCCTTATGGGTTTGGTGGAATTTATTTATACTCTATATTACATAAAAACCTAGTGGATAATGGCCTTGAAATAGTCAATACCAGCGTACCTATGGCGATGATTATTCCTGCTATTGGCATGTTCGTCGGCTTGTTGATTGCCCTATTTATTAGTTATCGAAAACGCCGCGAATACACAAGCACAGCATTAACAGTTCAAAGCCAACAAGCTGATGTTGAAAACCCAAAAAAGGTAATGCTGGTTGGTTTATTTGCCGTGCTTGCTTCTCTGATCGCTCAAAATGCCAGTGGCTCAATGATATTAGGTGGCCTAGTCGGGGTGGTTATATTTAGTGTATTTGGTGTGGTTAAGTGGGAAGAAAACGGCGACGTATTTAGTAAGGGTGTTGCCATGATGGCAATGATTGGTTTTATTATGATTTCTGCGCAAGGTTTTGCTGCTGTAATGAAAGAAACCGGACACGTTGCTAGCCTAGTCCATAGCAGCGCCGCCATTTTTGACGGTAATAAACCCATAGCAGCTGCAGTAATTTTATTAGTCGGCTTATTTATAACCATGGGAATTGGCAGCTCGTTTTCAACGGTGCCTATTATTGCCACCTTGTTTGTGCCCTTATGTTTAGAATTAAACTTTTCGGTTATGGCAACCGCTGCACTAGTAGGAACAGCGGGTGCGCTCGGTGATGCAGGCTCCCCTGCATCTGATTCTACATTAGGGCCAACGTCTGGCCTTAATGCTGATGGTCAGCACGACCATATTTGGGATTCAGTGGTACCAACCTTCATTCACTTTAATTTACCGCTATTGGTATTCGGCTGGATAGCCGCCATGGCACTTTAATTTTTAAAAGGTGTGCTTTGTGCACGCCTTTTTATTTTGAAATTTACACCCTCCTTTTTACTCATTATCCCAAACAAACATTAATGCTAAGTTTGTAGCACTAACAGGTGAAGTATGATGTGTTCTTAATGGGTTTTAATATAAGCACCAAAACTTGGTGCTTATATTAATTTACTATTTAGCGTTATAACTCAAAGCCATGTAGCATTTTATCGCATACTACCGGTGTTGGTCTGTGGTTATCATCTACGGCAACAAAGGTAAAACTACCCGTAATAGCAGAATGCTTATTATCTTTGTGCATGGTTTCTAGGAATATTTCAACATCTACCTTTAGGCTGGTATTCCCTACATGCGACACTTTTGAGATTAATTCGGCAAATGAACCTGCCGGAATAGCCTCTTTAAAATCTACCCTATCAGATGAAATAGTCACTAATGGCTTACGGCAAAAACGGGTAGCTGCTATAAAAGCAACTTCATCCATCCACGCTAATGCATCACCACCAAATAGCGTATTGTGGTGATTAGTACGCCCAGGAAATACAGCTTTAGTTACCGATGTGGTCGAATCTTTTATACGCTGCGCAATAATTGCTTCGCGCTCTACTTGAGTCATAATCTCTACTTTTTGTTTGCTAATGTGTCTTGCATCAATAATGCAGGGTCAAGGCGTTCACCTTGCCAATTAAATCGCCAATCTAAATGCGGGCCAGTTACACGGCCCGTAGCACCTATTTCAGCCACTTTCATACCTTGTGTAATTTTATCCCCCACTTTTACATCTAGCTTGCTTAAATGAATATAAGTTGAGGTAACACCGTGACCATGATCTAAAATTAATGTGCCACCTGAGTAATATAAATCTGGTTCAGCAAATACCACGGTACCGCTGATCGGCGCATACACAGGAGAGCCTGTTTTATTTGCTATGTCTAAACCAAAGTGTGGTCTGCGTGGTTCACCATTAAAGTAACGCTGGCTTCCATAAACACCTGAAATACGGCCCTCAGCAGGCCTAAGCACAGGCTGTAAAAAGTACTCTAGGTCAGAGTTAACAGCGCGCGCTTTTCTTACCGCGACCGCTTCACGGCTAATACGTTCACTGACCGCTTTTGGTGGTGATACATATTTTTTTGCAACACCGGTTATTTTATCGATGTTGTAGTCACGAAGGGTTATAACTAAATCTTGGCTGTGGTTTTTTCCACTTTTATCAACCCATGATAAAGTGTGATTTGGTTTTGCATCACGACCAAAACCAAATACAAATAAGCCAGTATCAGATAACTTTAATGGCTTATCATTTAAGCTAACCGATTTTGCGTTATTTAATTGCCCTGTAACCAAGCCGCCTTGAGTTAAATGCCCTTTTAGTTCAACTGCCAAAGCACTAAAACTAAATGATGCAATTAACGCTGACACTAATAAGGATTTAAGCATAACTAATTGACCCTTTGCCAACGCCTTCATAAGCGGTAATTTTTACGTCTTTTTCTGGATGCTGCAGTTTTACTTGGCCGGCAATAAACTCAGCAATACATTCTACCGTGGTATCAATTGGTAAAATGTCGCAACGTGATTCACTAATAGCCATTTCAAAGTAACCTTGCGCCGCAGTATACGCAAAACAAACATCATCACTTTTAGCTGAGATATGTTTTAATTCAGAGGCGTTTATTTCATCTTCACTAGTTGCTAAGTAAATATCACGCCATTTATCAGCCCACTGTTTTTGCAAACGAGGCATAGAAATACCGCCAAGGCTTATACCAATTTGTGAGCGATGACCATGAATAATACGCTGGCAATTACCATCATGCTTTTTAAGGCCATGGCTATAGTGGTAGTAAAAACTTTGGTTGTGCTCAGGCTTTAATACCAGTTCAATTTTTTCAATATTATCAGGAAGCTGTGGCAGTATTGTGGCAACTAAATACTCTGTAACCGACTCAATGGTTATCTTATCGGTATCTATCAGGCAAAAAGCTTGATGAGGCGCACTCATTGCAAGGTGCTTATTCTCACCAAATGTACAATCTAATGTTTTGTGATCAGCAAACTCGTTGATGCTGCCGTTTATGTTATTTGGAACAGCTAAACGGTGATCAATACACTCATCAATAATGCCTTTTATTTGCTTTTTAACTAAGCCAAAGTCTAAAACCATAGACTCTTCATTTAGTTTGCCATGTAAAGTCAAATCAACAATCCAACTTTCGCCAACTGCACCGCGTTTATTGCATAAGTAAGAAAAATCAATCACAGTGAGTGAGTTAACAAAAAGGGTCATAAATTTCCTTTAAACTGATTAAAAGTCAGCCCTAATTATAATGATTTCTGTTAGTAATTGCGCGGTTTAATCATACTAAAATCAGTTGCATTTACTGATTGCTTATAATTAAACCATTTTTTAACTGCTCCGAGTTGTTTAGCGTACAAGTGTACGCTAAAGTACGGGGCAATTTCTAAGCAAAGATAAAGTGTTATGGAACCTAAAAATAGCTATACAAAAGAAGATTTGATCCTTTGTGGTCAAGGTGAAATGTTTGGTGAAGGAAATTGTCGTTTGCCAAGTGACAACATGTTAATGATGGATCGTATCATTTCAATTACCGATGACGGTGGTGAACATGGTAAAGGTCAAATAGTTGCAGAGCTAGATATCGATCCTAGCCTTTGGTTTTTCGACTGTCATTTTAAAGGCGACCCAGTAATGCCTGGTTGTTTAGGCTTAGATGCAATGTGGCAACTTGTGGGCTTTTTCTTAGGTTGGTCTGGTGGTCCTGGTCTTGGTCGTGCACTCGGTGTAGGTGAAGTTAAATTTACTGGTCAAATATTGCCAACAGCTAAAAAAGTAACCTACCGTCTAGACATGAAACGCGTTATTAAGCGTAAATTGTTTATGGGTATGGCTGATGGAACCGTAGAAGTAGATGGCCGCGTGATCTACGAAGCAAAAGATTTAAAGGTAGGCTTATTCCAAGACACTAGCGCGTTTTAATTTTAAAGCACGCAACAAAAAAGCCTCTAACTAGAGGCTTTTTTGCTTAAATTCGTTGTGAGTTTATGTTTTATACATATTGCGATTTTCTATTGCCTCGCGCCAACCACCAAGCCACTCAGACTTAGGATCAACTTGTTGATAAGGGCAGTGCTCTTTTGAGCGACCAGCTAAACCAGCTTTAAAACCTTGAGAATGAGCTCTTTCTAAACGATCTCTTTTCTGTCTCTTCATCGGTAAAATCCTCACCTTTATATTTATATTTTTGTAGCATTAAATTCATCTACATTTAATAAATAGCCAACAAAAATGTTAAATTCAAACACAAAATACAATTAATTTGTTTGACTTTAACTAAGCTGCTGATGCAATGATAAATTAATTTAAAAATAATTTTATTGATCAACTATAACCAATTTAACTTTATTAAAATGTTCCGATACATCGGTTCAAAACACATAAGTGTCATATTTGTGACTAATAATATCCCCTTAAGTTCCCAATTAATTTGTAATCAAAAAATGAACGTCAGTGCTGTTTTAAAAACATTCCAAATAAAAGCTTGATTAATTAAAACCGATCGGTCTAATATGAAGCATGAACAAAACACCAGCAGTTGCAACTAGGCGTGGCCGCCCACCCAAAATAGCCAGAGACAGTGCCGATACAAAAGCGCTGCTCATTCGTGTGGGCTTAGAAACCTTAACTGAGTTTGGCTTTAGTGCCACCGGGCTCGACACCATATTAAAAAAAGCAAAAGTACCTAAAGGCTCCTTTTATCATTACTTTAAAAGTAAAGAAGCCTATGGCTTGGCTCTTGTTGATGCCTACGACGTTTTTTTTATAAATAAACTTAAATTTTACCTAGAGCAATCTGAAGTCCCCGCACTTGAGCGCATTGTTAATTTCACACAAAGCGCAATTGCTGGAATGCAAAAGTATGATTACAAACGCGGGTGCTTGGTGGGTAACTTAAATCAAGAGCTTAATCATTTAAGTGACGACTTTAAAACTCGTTTAATGCAAAGCTACATCGCTTGGCAACAACAATTAAAACGATGTTTAGATTTAGCCCAGCAGCAACAAACTATTAATCCACACATTAACACCGAACAAATGAGTGAATATTTTTGGGTGGGTTGGGAAGGCGCAGTAATGCGAGCTAAACTAACCCAATCAAGTAAGCCACTTACTTTATACACAGAAATGTTTTTACGCGCATTACTTAGGGTCTGTTGATCTTTCAAGGTTAAATTTACAGCAGTCTGTTTGGTATTTAGGCAAGGCAGAGCCTATGTGGTGTGGTTATTCCCCATAAATAAGCGATAACGCAGCATCAATGCCAAACAGGCGCTTCCCTTTGGGTTCTGCCTAGGGGCGATTTACTCTTTGTTGCTCGGTTTTGACTTAGCCCACTAGGTTACAAACCTCGCGCCGCAATTAAACCGCCCCTAGTTTGAACAAATTTCAATCTAAAAAGGTCATCAGACCCTTGTTAATGCATTTTTCATTATTAATTTAAAGACGATCGGTCTAAAAGGAAATCTAATGAGCAATTCTATCAAAGCTATTGTTATAGATAAGCAAGACGACAACTACACTGCAGCCCTAAGCACCATAAACAGTGGCGATCTGCCAAACGAAAATGTATTAATTGATGTGCTTTACAGTACCTTAAATTATAAAGATGGCTTAGCCATCACGGGTAAAGGCCCTGTTGTACGTAGCTTTCCTATGGTGCCGGGGATTGATTTAGTGGGTACAGTGACTAGCAGCGACAGTGCTGAATTTAAAAGTGGCGACCACGTTATTTTAAATGGTTTTGGTGTTGGCGAAAAGCACTGGGGTGGCTTATCTCAAAAAGCGGCACTGAGCAGTGATTGGTTAATTCCCCTACCCGCTAACTTATCACCTAAACAAGCTATGCAAATTGGTACTGCCGGTTATACGGCAATGCTCAGTGTTATTGCACTAGAAAAGCAAGGCGTTACTCCCGAGTCAGGTGAAGTGTTAGTCACCGGTGCTAATGGTGGCGTAGGCAGTTTTGCTATTTATTTACTAAGCCAGCTAGGTTATCAAGTAACCGCAGCAACAGGTCGCATGGAACAAGCTGACTATTTAAAATCATTAGGTGCAACTAATGTAATTGATAGGAATGAGTTTTCAAACTCTGGTAAACCACTGCAAAAAGAACGCTTTGCTGCTGCAATTGATTCTGTAGGTAGTCACACACTTGCAAATATTTGTGCATCACTTAAATATGGGGGGGTTGTTACTGCTTGCGGGCTTGCACAAGGTATGGATTTGCCAGCGTCTGTGGCACCATTTATTTTACGTGGTATTTCTTTGATGGGTATTGATAGCGTAATGCGCCCTAAAGCGGATCGTGTTGAAGCATGGGATCGTTTAGCTTCATTAGTTAATGCCGATTACTTGGATAAAATTTCAACTGAAATAAATCTTGATCAAGTCATTGAAAATGCCGAACAACTAATGCAGGGCCAAATTCGTGGTCGTGTTGTGGTTAATTGTCAAAGTTAAGCATTTTTGCTACTAAACTCTCGTTATTAAATTTATAATGTTCGCTGATTTTTTAATAACGAGAGAACACCTATGAACAACCAAGAACTTTTCAGTAATAACCCACTGCAAGGCGTTAAATTAGAGCAAGTGGTTGAAGAACTGGTTGAGCAATATGGGTGGGAACTCCTGCATGCCTACTTACAACTTAACTGCTTTAAAAATAACCCTGACATTAAATCTGCAGTTAAATTTTTGCGTAAAACCGAGTGGGCACAACAAAAAGTAGATAATTTCTATTTGTACCGTCTTAAAAACTTACCTCGCCCAGATGACGTACAATACGAACTACCGCCACGCGACCGTATTATCCCTGAAGGTGACAAACCGGGTGAACCATGCGAGTTAAGCTTTTCTGATGCTAAGCGTATTCAAGAGAAAAAAGCAGCCAAGCAACGTGCCCGTACTCGTAAACAACGTTCAAATTCAAGTAACCCTTGGGGTAACTAAGCTAATTTCATAAAAGAGCTAACTTTATTGTTAGCTTTTTTTGCTTAATGAAGAAATTAATAGCCTCGGTGTTTCCAAAAGTCGTCTTCTGTTTTGGTTTTTTCATTGATAAGATTAAATGTCTTATCAGCAATGACTTTTCCTGCTAATGATAAGGTCATACGCCAGTTACCTATTTTATCTTCTATAGGCTCCCATACCGTATCCCCTAAATAAAACGACCAATCGTTATCTTTAACATATACATTCCCCTCAAAAGGCAGCATTACTTCGCCATTGGTATCTATAATACCGGGATGATAAATACAATAATGTAGTTTTTCGCCTTTCGCTTTTTTGATATTTACTATTAAACCAAATTCTACATCAAGTTCTGCTTTTACTTGCGTAGTGAATTGCGTGATTTGTGGTAACGCTTTGTCAGCTTTGTCCCATTTGGAATATATACCGTAACTTTCTAATGTAATTTGTGGTTTAGATTTTGCCATTGAAATTTCTATTTTTTCTTTCTATTGTTAAGCCACCAGCCTCAGCGACTGATTTATTAATTAAGTAGTTGTTTTGGATTTTTAGGATAATAATTGCTGGGTTGCTGCTCGCATAAACTAAACTCGCGGGTATTTTTATACGGCAACTTCATAAAACCAGCGACACCAACATCAGTAATATTAACCGCGTACTGCATGAGTTTATTTAGTAAACGTTTAAATTCAACTTCTTTACTAGCATCGAGTAATCGATAGTAATGGTGAATCTTCATCCTATCTGGTAGTGCTTCAAAAATAATACAACCGGTATGATGTATCTGGTTTAGCTCAAATACACACTTAATCACCTTTTTAGGCAGTTGTAGTTGCTCATCGGGATCTTTACCATCTTCAAAGTATGAGTGCGGACGGGTTACATCGCTGGCTTTTACATTAACCACTTCATAATCAAGTTCTGGTAACTGGTTAAATTTAAACGCACCGGTGCCATCGCGTTCTAGCTGAATAGTTTTACGGGCATCAAATAAACAACACTTAAATAAGCCCTTTTGACTAATCGCTTGCGCAAGCATTACAGTATTATTTACCGCATCAGTAAACGCGGTTGCTAAAGCTTCATCGTGCATAATAAGTGATGACTCAACATACAAAGAATCATCTTTCCAATGAAAACTCAGCCCCCCTACTACAGGGTACTTCGCTAAGCGACTAATAGAGGCTAAAAACGCTTTTTCGGTATCCCCAGTATCAAACAAAAATTCTTTGTAATACCTATCTAACTGAGCATCGTTTACATCGAGTAATTGCTGTTTATGGTCGGCTTGGCGTAAAAACTGTTTTCGGGAACTATATACAACGGTTTCGGGCTCAGGATCTTGGCTAAACCAAAAAGGAATGCGTGCTTTAGTGTCTTGCTTTGGTAGCTCTGGTAAAAATGCTTTTGCCATGGTTTCTATGTTACGCATAAAATAGTCACCTGCTTTGTCTCTTACTAACCGTTCTTTTGAAAGCATGCCATCAATAACGTTTGCCAGCTCCTTAGGTAACATTAAACTACTGGCCGGAATAGCCTGAGCGCCAAATCGACAAGACTGAGCCGATGCAAGTGCATATAAAGTTGATGCAACCCCCTGCTCATCAAAACGAGGGGATGACTTTTCGCCAGACATTTGCGCATCACCAATAAAATACACATCACCCATTCGCGCGTTAGTGGTGCTTAAATCACCCGACATTAAATCCATAAAATTACTGGCAATTGGGTTTCCTTGTTCATCTACTTGGGCATAAACAGAGCTTCCCCAGTCAACCAATGAAAGCTGCTTTTCATTTTCATCCCAAACCAAGTTAGAGGGTTTAATATCACCATGTACAATAGGCTGCGGGCTTAAACCATTTTTATGATGGCGTAAATCAAGCAACACATTTCTTAATTTAACCGCTAAGCTCATTATTTTGGCGGCCGGTAAGCGCCCTTGCTTTAGTGATACTTTTTCAAGGTCTTCACCAATAGCGCGCGCCATCATCAAAATGCCTTGTTTTTTTATTCGCTCAAAACCATAAAATGTTGGCACTAAGGGATTTTTGATTTGCGAAAGCATATACGCTTCATCTTCAAGGCGATCACGTACACTTTGCGCGAGCGTTATTCTTGAAAATTTAAACACCCAAGGCAGGCCATGTTCATCATCCCCTGCAAATACAAACCCAAATGCCCCTGAGCCAATCATTTCTACCTTTTTATACCCAAGCAAAGTGAGCTGTTTAATACAAATATTAAGCCACTGACGATGTTTTTTTGCATCACGGTGTGACAGCAAATAAACAGACTGTTCTTCGTTAATATAAAAGTTACGAATTTCTTTTGCTTTCAATGCAGATTCTCTAGGTTAGTGGTTAAAAGCTGCGTATTGCCTTTATGTTTGATAGTAACGCGAGCATTGTTTTAATTAAACCTTTAAGCATGACAATATGTTTATCAAGCCGTTATTTCATGGTATTTAGTCATGATTTAGACGTATATCGCTGATATTTGCGGTTTCACCGTATCCTACTTACCCATAACAGCCTAAATAGGGTAAAACACCCCTTTAAATTATTCTTGGGTTAAAAAATGAAACGTATTATAAAAGCCTCTTCAATCGCGCTTGCACTGGGTATGTGTATTAATGCACAAGCAGCAGACTTTAATTTTTCTTCAAAAGTAGACAGCGACGCAAACACGCTGGTTGTATTTTATAGCCAAGATGGCAACAACAGCCAATTTAAAACACTTGATAAACAATTCGATGGCCAATTACAACGTGTTATCGATATAGAAAATTTTACCGGCGATTACGCTAAAGTGGCACAACTTGTTGCGCCAAGTAAAAGTAACTACAGCCGCGTTTTAGTCGTAGGTACTGGTAATACAAGCGAGTTTGATAAAGCAAAAGCAGCTAAGTTAGGCGGTAATATTCACGCTCAACTAGTTAAAGCCAAAGTAGGCACTGCAAGCGTTGTATTTGAAGATGTAACCGGTGTAAGTGACAATGCATTACTTGCTGCTAACTTTGCCCATGGTGCAAACTTACGCGATCATCGTTTTGAAAACTATAAAAAAGAACCAAACACTGAAACAGTTAGCTACACATTTGATGTTGATAACACCAAGCAAACTCGCAAGCTTTACACCCAATTAGAAAGCATTCAAGCCGGTGTGTTTTTAGCCCGCGATTTAACCTCTGAAGTCGCTACCGAAATGACACCTGTTGATTTTGCTAATGCGGCAAAAGAATTATCATCTTTGGGCGTAACCATCAAAGTATTGGAGCCTAAAGAAATAAAAGAACTGGGTATGGGTGCATTAGAAGCTGTTGGCCGAGGTAGCCAGCAAGGTGCCCGTTTAGTAGTTGCTCATTATAAAGGCTCTGACGATGCCCCTATTGCCCTTGTTGGTAAAGGCATTACGTTCGACTCAGGTGGTTACAGTATTAAAACCGGTGCGTCTATTGCACGTATGAAATCAGACATGGCTGGTGCTGCTGCCGTACTTGGTACTGTAAAAGCAATGGCGTTAGCTAAAGCAGATAAAAACGTAGTAGCCGTTATGGGAATGGCAGCTAATATGGTATCGCAATTTGCTGTTGCTCCAGGTGATGTTGTTCGCACTGCTGAAGGCTTAAGTGTAGAAATATTAAATACCGATGCTGAAGGTCGTTTAGTACTAAGTGATGCAATGTGGTATGCACGTGAGCACTACAAACCAGAGGTCATGATTGATGTTGCAACCTTAACGGGTTCTAAAATTCGTGCTGTTGGTAATGAATACGCAGCGGTATTCTCTGATGATGACACGCTAGTATCTCAACTTACTCTTGCAGGTAAACAAGTAAACGAAAACCTATGGCGCTTACCATTAGGTTATGAAGATATGTTGAAGTCTGACATTGCTGATATAACAAATGTAGGTTCAGGTGGCCCTGGTGCAACCACAGCCGCTACTTTCTTAGAGCATTTTGCTGGCGACACCCGTTGGGTACACATTGACATAGCCGGCAATGCATTAGCTAAAAAAGGCAAAGACGAAGTATCTGCTGGCGGTACCGGATTTGGCGTGCGTTTATTGAGTGAATGGCTACTAAGTAACCTGAACTCTGGTTAAGAGATTTACTAACGTATTGAATCAAAAATGATATTTATGTTTATTTTTCTCTAGCCAGAGATTTCCAGTGAAAACAAGGCGAAATTACGCGTCAATAGCTAGCCTATTGCAAGTAAATTCAACGCAGTTAGCGCTGAAAATAGCTGCTTGAGATTGATTTATTATCCAGAGTTCAGGTTAAGTAATTAAATATACATTAGTTAGCTTTACTAGCTAAAACACAAAACGCCAAAAGCACATATATGCTTTTGGCGTTTTTTATTGTTAGTTAAAGCAATATAACCTTTAATCTAGAAGGTCAAACACGTTTTAGTCGTAACCATACTTATTATTAAACGCTTCATCGCTCATGGTTAATAAAATAATAAACTCTACAAATGCAATGATCGCCGGAATAGCTGTCCAAAAGAACAACAGATAACCAAGGAATAATTATGAAATTTTCATAATTTAGCTCTGTAGATACTGAGGCAATCCCTTTATTTGCTAAGTTATCACGCCCCCTCAGTAACATAGCGGTTTTCCCAGTAGGGATGAATGTGCCAGTCGTAGCTGTTATTAGGTTCAATGTTAGTTAACGTCTCAACTTTTATATGACCCGCCGCATCTGCTGAAACATTTTGCACAGCACTCTTGCGTAGTTTGCGCTAAAGCAAAGAAACTAAAACAAGCACTAAACGCAAATAAAAAACCGAAAATACATAACTTCATTAATAACCTAAACTTTCATAGTAGTATTAGCTTGGCTTTTCAAATTTAAACACTGCTAATCCTAAAAGCGCTATTACTATTGCAAAAGCTAACCAAGATGATAAAAGCTGTGCTGCAAAAAACCAACCCACTGCAGCGGCAATAACACTAATAACAAGCTGAACCATAAGCGGAACTTTACCTTTGATACCGTAAGTAAGTTTATAAGCTTTAACTAATTCATCAGCCACAAAAAATTCACAAAGTGTTACGCTTTTAGTTAAACCGTGGGCATTTAACCTAATTTTAGCTGGGTTGCCATTTATTTCAAACTCATGAGTAGAGCTAAACTTAAAGTTTTGTGCTTCGCTAACTATCTCACCGTTAACTTTTACAACTTCTTTTCCCGATACGGGCGAGCAGTAATAAGTAACTTCTACGTCATCACTGTAAAACTAAAAATGCATTCCACTTTTGGCCGAAACCTCTACTTTATTTGCCATCATCATCCTTATTGATATTAACTTTATTATATCGTTTCCAAAACAAGTTAACGGTATGCTTACAACAATAAATTACTAACTCACTAATAAAAATCTATACCTCATATAAAAACAAACTGTAGGCCTAAAATCAAACTCGTTAACATTGCTGATCAGAACTAAACTTTTGTTAATCGGCAGTTAATTGATCTGCATCAATTCATTTTTGCACTTAAGTGCTATGCTAAGTTAGTCGTCATTTATAATGGGAAATATAAAATGAAACTACAACCTAGTAAGCACACCCTATGGCTCCCTCTATTAGCTATTTTATTTAGTGGTAACCTACTTGCTGCCAGTAATTTAAAAACTGAACAAGCAATACTAACGCCTCCCCCTATGGTGCCACCCGCCATTAATAGAGATCACAGTGCAAAAGTAGTTATCAATCTAGAAACCAGAGAACAAGTAGGTAGAATTGCTGATGGCGTTGAATATGTATTTTGGTCATTTGGTGAAACCGTACCAGGGAGCTTTATTCGAGTTAGAGAAGGTGATGAAATTGAGTTTAATCTCTCAAATCATCCTAGCTCAAAAATGCCGCACAATATTGACCTACATGCCGTAACAGGCCCTGGTGGTGGCGCGGAGTCGTCATTTACAGCGCCAGGGCACACTTCTACATTTAATTTTAAAGCACTTAACCCAGGGCTTTATATTTACCATTGCGCCACGGCTCCTGTTGGTATGCATATAGCCAATGGTATGTATGGCTTAATTTTAGTTGAACCAAAAGAAGGCCTTGCGCCCGTAGACCGAGAGTATTATTTAGTACAAGGGGATTTTTATACTAAGGGCGAATTTGGTGAAGCTGGCTTGCAACCTTTTGATATGGCAAAGGCAATTGATGAAAACGCAGACTACGTAGTATTTAATGGCTCAGTAGGCAGCACCACAGATGAAAACTCTTTAACCGCTAAAGTAGGTGAAACAGTTCGATTATATATTGGTAATGGTGGCCCTAATTTGGTTTCTTCTTTTCATGTAATAGGCGAAATTTTTGATACCGTTTATGTAGAAGGCGGCAGTTTAAAAAATCACAACGTACAAACCACATTGATCCCCGCTGGCGGCGCTGCCATTGTTGAATTTAAAGTAGAAGTACCGGGCACCTTTATTTTGGTCGATCATTCTATTTTTAGAGCATTTAACAAAGGCGCACTCGCAATGCTAAAAGTAGAAGGCCCAGACGACCATTCTATTTTTACAGGCAAAACAGCTGATAACGTATATTTACCAGAAGGCTCAGCAGTACAGTCGTTAGATAATACATTTACTAAAATAACAGCCAACAATAAAGATGACCAAATACGATTCGGCCAACGTGTTTATGAGGCTAACTGTATGGCTTGCCATCAAGCTAATGGCGAAGGTATTCCCGGAGCATTCCCACCTTTAGCAAAGTCTGATTATTTGAACAACAACCCACTTTTAGGTGTTAATGCGATTATTAAGGGCTTATCGGGTCCGATTACAGTTAATAACGTTAACTACAACGGCGTAATGCCAGCAATGAACCTAAAT
Source organism: Pseudoalteromonas sp. APC 3694 (assembly GCF_030407565.1). Lineage (NCBI taxonomy): Bacteria > Pseudomonadati > Pseudomonadota > Gammaproteobacteria > Alteromonadales > Pseudoalteromonadaceae > Pseudoalteromonas > Pseudoalteromonas sp. APC 3694. Next base: position 74,242 of record NZ_JASDDE010000007.1, on the reverse strand, counting down.
GACGAAGATATTGCCAATGTTATTACCTTTGTACTAAATAACTGGGATAACGCCGGCGGAAAAATCTCTGCTGAACAAGTTGCTAAGCAGCGCAAGTAACATGATTTTTTCTTTATTAACGATGACACTTGCATTGGCAGAGCCACCTAAAATGGTAGCCCTGCCCGCAGGTAACTACAGGCCGCTTTATATGAATAAAAACAGCCCACAAACATTTGTGGGCGCTTTTAGCATAGATATTACGCCTGTGACTAACGCGCAATATTTAAAGTTTGTAACAAACAATCCACGTTGGCAGCCACAGCAAATACCTAGTATATTTGCAGAAGCTCAATATTTACAACATTGGCAACAAAATCAAACAGCAAAGCAGCCATCACAGGGGCAATTAAACAGCCCTGTAGTTAACGTGTCGTGGTTTGCAGCCCAAGCTTATTGCCATTCACTTAATAAAAGCTTACCCACGGTTGCTCAGTGGGAACGTGTTGCCAGTGCCAGTGCAACCCAGCCCAATGGCAGTCTAGAAAAAAGCTATAACCAACGTATTTTACAATGGTATAGCCGCCCTAGTAGCAAACAACTCCCTGAGGTTGGTACTAACCCTGCAAACTATTGGGGGGCACAAGACTTACACGGCTTAATTTGGGAATGGACAGAGGATTTTAACTCCGCTTTAGTCAGCGGCGAATCTCGTGGTGATAGTGATATAAATCAAAAGCTATTTTGCGCCGCAGGAGCGCAAGGAGCAGCTGATCCCAGTGATTATGCCGCATTTATGCGCTTTGGCTTTCGCTCTAGTTTGCAGGCCAAATATACTTTACCTAATTTAGGGTTTCGCTGTGCGAAATCAAAGGAGTAAAAAATGATAAAATATAACCCAGCTATAATTTCTAATAATATAACACTTAAAATATTAGGGCTGATATGCATGCTTGCCAGCTCATACGCTTACTCGCAAAACATACCACAAGACTCTGTTTATCAACTTAACAGTACATGGTTAGATCAAGACGCTAATAAACGTACTTTAAGTAGCTTTAGCGGTAAAAAACAAGTCATAAGCCTTATTTACACACACTGCTTACATACTTGCCCTACTATTGTTTCTACCATGCAAGCCATTGAAAATAAGCTGAGTGAGACTGAAAAACAAGACGTAGGTTTTATTTTAGTATCGTTAACGCCCGACACAGATACACCTGCAGTACTAAAAGAATTTGCACAAAGCCGAAAGTTAAATTTACAAAACTGGAGTTTATTAACCGGCACACCACAAGACGTTCGTAGTTTAGCTATGGTATTAAATATAAAGTTTCAAAACATAGACAACAATGAAGTTAATCACTCCAACTTAATGACAGGTTTAGATGAGCAAGGACGCATTAAATTTCAAGAGCTTGGAGTAATAAATAACGCAGCAATAGCCGCTGAAAAGCTCGCAAATCTTTAAAGCACGCTACCCTTAACTAAGCTATACAATGAATAAACACTCGCACAAAGCAGAGTGTTTATTTAATTTCAAAAATTTTATTATGGGACAGGCATTTAATTTTTATTAAAAAGCAAATGCGCAGTTTATTTATTATTTACTCCAGTGTATGGCTTTCATTGAATCACAACAGTTAAAGCTTATTCGATTTTAGGGAGATTTTAACGAGAGTTAGAGGCTTACACTTCATATGATGGATATTTGCTAACTTAAGCTGACACAGAGCTATGAACGACCTCAAATCATTGTTGTTTTATTGTTTTAATTAATCACACCAACTGCTTACTTCCGCCAAAACAATAAGAGTAAATTTTACTGGTTAGAACATAAAAACAGCGGATGATCGTATTTACTCTGCATTAAATAACTTACAGATTAACCAACACCTTTGTACCACTTAGCTTGGTTCTGCGCAGCTAAATTCATTAACCTTACTTTACTCCCCGCAAAGTTTGCATATTGCCTACGAAAATGCTGAATTGCGTTTAGCCAGTGTTATTTAAACACTGTATTACAAAGCATTATTTAGCGTGTGCACTACTTTATGGTAGCGGTATGCGGTTAATGGAGGTACTACGTTTGCGGATACAAGATATTGACTTTGATTATAACTGTGTTCGAATTTGGGATGGTAAAGGGGGGCAAAAATCGTGTTGTAACGCTTGCAGGAGAACTGATACCACAAATACGAACACAAATTCAATTAGTCGATAATTATTTACAATTAGACCTAAATAACTCGCTGTTTTGTGGCGTGTATATGCCGCATTTATTACGTAAAAAATATCCAAATCATAACAAACAGCTGGGTTGGCAATATTTATTTCCATCTTATGAACTCAGTATTGATCCTGAGAGTAAACAGCTAAGGCGCCATCATATTGATGAAAAGCAATTACAGCGCGCTGTAAAAAAAGCGGCTTTTAATGCACATATTAATAAACACGTTACGCCACATATTTTGCGCCACTCATTCGCTACGCACTTACTGCAAAGCGGCGCTGATATACGCACAGTACAAACACAACTTGGGCACAGCGATATTCGTACAACACAAATTTATATCCATGTTTTACAGCAAGGTGCTAATGGGGTTATTAGCCCTTTTTCAAGATTATAAACTTCTCTATTTAAAACAAAAAAGCATAACCCACACGAGTTATGCTTTTTTAATTAATCTTAAACCAATTCATTTTACAAACGAATACCGCCGTCTATCTCTACTACACGGCCAGTAAAAAAGTCGTTTTCGATAATATACTGTGCAGTATGGGCTATTTCTGCGGTTTCACCTAAGCGCCCTACTGGTGTTACAGCAAGCATGCGCTGTTTTGCTTCTGGCTTCATTACATCGGTCATTGCGGTGCTAATAACACCTGGGGCAATTGCGCCAACGCGAATACCAAAACGGCCAAGCTCTTTAGCCCATGTAGTGGTTAATGCCACAACACCTGCTTTTGAGGCAGCATAGTTAGTTTGGCCAATATTACCCGCACGCGCTACGCTTGACATATTTACAATTACGCCGCCTTTGCCTGATTCAATCATGTGGCTAGCCGCTTCGCGCCCTGCCAAAAATACGCCTGTTAGGTTTACGTCAATCACTGATTGAAATTGATCAAGCGACATTTTTTTTACCACTTTGCCGTCTTTGGCTTTTATAAACATACCATCGCGTAAAATGCCGGCGTTATTAATTAATACCCCAATGTGTCCAAAGTCACTGTTAATGGTATTAAATACGTCTTCAACTTCGCTCTCAACGGTTACATTGGCGCTGTAGCCTTTAATAGTGCCTGTTACGCCAGCTAATGCAGATAGCTGCTCGGTTGCTTCATTTAACTGGGCTTGCGCCATATCAATTAAGGCAATATTAGCGCCCATTAAAGCAAACTTTTGCGCCATTGCAAAACCTAAGCCTTGTGCGCCACCGGTAATAACTACGGTATTATTTTTTATTTCCACAATACTTTCCTACTTCGAAAACAATTTAAAAATGGCACTAAAATCATCACTGCCTGCACCTTGGTGCTGCATCATAGTGTATAAATTTTTAGCCATTGAGCCCATTGGCGTCAGTGAATTACTCTGCTGCGCTGCTTCCATAGCAAGGCCTAAGTCTTTAGCCATTAAATCGACCATAAAGCCAGGTTTATAGTCGTTACTAGCTGGTGCGGTTTCCATAACGCCTGGGCAGGGGTTATAAAGTTCTAACGTCCAGTTTCGACCCGAGCTTGCGCTCATTATGTCGCTGAGTACTTTTGCATCGAGGCCATTATTAATGCCCATTTGAATGGCTTCACTGGTGCCTGCCATTAAAATACTCAACAGCATATTGTTACATATTTTGGCAACTTGCCCTGCACCAATATCACCAGCATGGAATATGTTTTTACCAATATCGACTAATACAGTATTGGCTTTATCGAATGCAGCTTGCTCACCACCAACGATAAACGTAAGCGTTCCTGCTGTTGCACCTGCTACACCACCCGATACCGGTGCATCAACAAACGCAATACCTTGCTCACTTAGGGCATGGCCAACGTCACGTGCTGATTGTGCATCTATAGTTGAACAATCAATCACTAAGGTACTTTTACTCAGTACTTTAATTAAACCCGATTGCTCGTCTGTGCCTAAATAAAGTGATTTAACATGTTTGCTTGCCGGTAGCATGCTAATCAGCACATCAGCCTCGTGAGCACAGTCACTGGCGCTTTGCGCCGCACTAGCCCCATGATTCACAAGCTCTTTAACGGCCTCTGCACTTAAGTCAAACACGCGCACACTGTGGCCTGCTTTAACTAAGTTTGCTGCCATTGGGCCGCCCATGTTTCCTAAACCAATAAATCCTATATTAAGTTTACTCATCGCTTTACCCTTGTAAATTTAGTTGTGAAAAGTACGGCTCTAGCGGATGTTGCTCGCCAAAGCGGTTTGTAAAAAAGCTCTCTACTACTTCTTTTGGTACATCAGCTAACGATTTAAACTGCCACTGTGGCGCACCGTCTTTATCGATTAGTAAGGCTCGTACACCTTCTTGAAACTCGCCCACTTCACCGGCACAAACCGACATGCCCAATTCCATTTTAAAACACTCAGCTAAATTTTTGCCTTTGCTGTGTTTAAGCTGCTCACTCACTAAAGCACAACTTAATGGACAACCATGCGCCAACGATTTTTGTGCACGTTGTAGCCATTTGTCATCTGTGGTTAGATTTAAAATGTAATCTACCTGCTCCTGCAACGTGTCAAACTCGCCTAACTTTTGAATTAGCGATAAGCTGGCTTTTAAATTGCCTTTAGGCATACGGCTAGAGTTGTTATCTAACTCAATGAGCAAGTTACTTAGCTTGTCGTGGTTTAAACTTGCTGTTTTACCCCATTTAGTATTGAGTAACGCTTCAACAAGCTCTGGGTACTTATCGGCATTTACAAAGTGATCGGCAAGCGATACAAGCTTAGCGTCTTCACAATTTATAGATGCCGAGGTAAGCCCTAAAAACAAACCAACATGGGCGGGCATTTTATGTAAAAAATAACTGCCGCCTACATCAGGGTAAAGCCCAATGGTTTGCTCTGGCATGGCAATGCGTGATGTTTCAGTAACCACACGGTGACTGGCACCGGCCATTAAACCTAAACCGCCGCCCATTACAATACCGTTACCCCAGACTAAAATGGGTTTGTTGTAGCAGTGAATTAGGTAATCGAGTTGATACTCTTGAGTAAAAAACTCTTCAACCAGTGAGCTCGGTTTACCCTCACTCATTGCTTTGTGTAAGCTCACTACATCGCCACCGGCGCAAAATGCTTTTTCACCTGCGCCTTTAAGAACCACTAATGCAATGTTATCGTCTTTGTCCCATTGCTGTAGTTGTGGCTCGAGTAAGCTGATCATCTCAAAATTTAACGCGTTTAATGACTTAGGCGCGTTAAGCGTTGCAAAACCAATGAGTCGGCCATTATCTGTGGTTGCCGTTTCAAATACCACGGCAGCATCAGCTGAATTTAAACGGGTTAATTCACTCATTAGCCATTCACCCAATTAGCTTTACGCTTTTCTAAAAAGGCGTTAACGCCCTCTTGCTGATCTTCGGTATCAAATAAACCAACAAACAGTTCACGCTCCAGTGGTAATGCATTTGCCATAGGCTGATGACGCCCTTTTTGAATCAATGTTTTACATGCAGCAACCGACGATGGGCTTTGCTCTGCCACTTGGTTAGCCAGTTTTAATGCTGCGGCAAAGCTTTCACCTTGTGCAACCACTTCTTCTACTAAACCAATTTGCATGGCTTTATCGGCTTTTAAACGCTCACCGCATAAAATCATGCGTTTTGCCCAGCCCTCGCCAACAAGCCATGCTAAATTTTGTGTACCACCGGCACATGGCAATAAACCCACTTTGGCTTCAGGTAACGCCATTTGTGCTTGCTCTTCTGCAATACGAATATCACAAGCAAGCGCTACTTCAAGGCCGCCCCCCATTGCATAGCCATTAATGGCTGCAACCGACACGCCTCTAAAATTAGTTAGCGCTTCAAATGCTTCACCAAATACACATGACATATCTGCAGCGACACCTTTATCGCCACTGGCAAATACATTTAAGTCGGCACCGGCGCTAAAAAACTTCTCGCCTTCACCAGTCAGTATTAATGCATAAATATTTTTATTGGTGTTGAGCTGATTAACGGTGTCTTTAAGCGCCACTAAGGTGTCTTTCGTCCAGGTATTCGCTGGCGGATTCGACATAGTTAAAATAGCTACATGGCCTTCAATAGTTAATTCAATGCTAGGATTTGACATACTAATCTCCTTATAAAACTTCGCTGGCTGATTCGGCTAAAATACGACGCGCAATAATCACGCGCATAATTTCGTTAGTGCCTTCTAGAATTTGATGAACACGTACATCTCTAACATGACGCTCAAGTGGATATTCTTTTATGTAACCGTAGCCACCATGAATTTGCAGGGCGTCGTTACATACGGTAAAGCCCACATCGGTTGCAAAACGTTTTGCCATAGCACAATACGTGGTTTTTTCGCTGTCGTTATTATCAAGCTTAAACGCAGCCAGCCTTACCATTTGGCGCGCGGCTACAAGCTCGGTGTTCATATCGGCAATTTTAAATTGTAGCGCTTGAAACGCAGCCAATGGCTTACCAAATTGGGTACGCTCTTTTAAATACTCACGTGCAGTATTTAATGCAGCTTGTGCAGTACCAATAGAACAAGTGGCAATATTAATACGGCCACCATCTAAACCTTGCATGGCAAACTTAAAGCCTTCACCTTCTTGACCTAATAAGTTTGCGGCTGGAATACGCACATCTTCAAAGCTAATTAAACGTGTAGGCTGTGCATTCCACCCCATTTTTTCTTCTGCTTTACCGTATTCCACACCTTGTGCATCTGCAGGTACAACAAAAGCCGAAATACCACTTGGGCCATCAGCCCCTGTACGAGCCATGACCACTAAAATTTCTGTTTCACCGGCGCCAGAAATAAACATTTTTGAGCCGTTAATAACATACTCATCACCCTCACGCATGGCTTTAGTTTTTAATGACGCAGCATCAGAACCCGAGCCGGGCTCCGTTAAACAATAAGAGGCTAACAACTCGCCCATTACCAATTGCTCAACGTATTTGTCTTTTACTGCATCGGTACCAAAGCTTGCGATCATCCAGGTTGCCATATTATGAATGGTCAGCATAGCCGTAGTAGCTGTACAACCCAGTGCAAGTTGCTCAAAAATAATGCTTGAATCTAAACGAGATAAACCTAAGCCACCGGCTTCTTCTGGGGTGTATAAACCACAAAAACCAAGCTCACCAGCGGCTTTAATGGTGTCTTTTGGGAAAATATGTTCGCGATCCCACTTAGCTGCATGTGGTGCTAGTTCAGATTCTGCGAATTGACGAGCGGTTTGCGCAAAAGCTTGTTGATCTTCAGATAAGTTAAAGTCCATGGTAGACCTCTTGTTTTGTTTGTTGTCGGTGCATCCCATCAAGGGAGTTATTAGTGAGGAGCGACAACACTGTGTGTTGTGCCCCTCTTTTTTGTTAATTATGCGGTTAAACTGTTACTTAAGATTAATACTCATATTTGGACCTGAGGCAATGTCATCTTCAAACCAGCGTGAGGTAATAGTTTTAGTTTCTGTATAAAAACGAATACCTTGTTTACCATACGTATGAGTATCACCGTAGAATGAGCCTTTCCAACCCGTGAACGAGAAAAATGGCAATGGCACAGGAATTGGCACATTAATACCCACTTGACCCACTTCAATTTCGTGTTGGAACTTACGTGCAGCTGCACCACTTGATGTAAATAATGAGGTACCGTTGCCGTAAGGGCTTTCGTTAATAAGCGCAATGGCTTCTTCAAGGGTATCAACAAACATACACGCCAGTACTGGGCCAAAAATCTCTTCTTTGTACAAGTTCATCTCTTTGGTTACATCAGTAAATAACGTTGGACCTACCCAGTTACCTTGCTCAAACCCTTCAACAGTAAAATCAGAGCCATCAATTAAACAGGTTGCGCCTTGTGCTTTACCATCGGCAATCAGTGATAAAATACGCGCTTTTGCAGCTGGTGATGTTTGCGGACCATATGCGGCGTCTGCATCATCCCATACACCTGGGCGTACACCTTCAAATCCGGCTTTAATTTCATCAACCCAGTCTTTTGCTTGGCCAACAAATACCGCCACTGAAATACCCATACAACGCTGACCTGCCGCACCTACAGAGGCCCCCACAAGGTTATTAACAACATGCGATTTGCTTGCATCAGGCATAATTACCATGTGGTTTTTAGCGCCCACACAGGCTTGCACACGTTTTAGATGTTGTGTGCCTTTAGAATAAATGTATGCACCCACACCACACGAGCCAACAAACGAAATAGCGCGAACCGCTTTGTCTTCTAATAAACGGTCTACTTGTGGTTTTGTACCGTGCACAACTTGTAAAACACCCTTTGGTGCACCCGCTTCAATAAATAGCTCAGCTAAACGCATTGGCGTAAGTGGGTCTTGCTCAGAGGGTTTTAAAATAAAGGTGTTACCGCACACAATTGCCAGTGGGAACATCCAAAGTGGGATCATCGCCGGAAAATTAAATGGCGTAATACCTGCACATACACCCAATGGTTGCATGTATGAATAGGTATCAATTTTACGGGCTACGTTTTCCATCGTCTCGCCCATCATTAATGATGGCGCATTAGCAGCTTGCTCAACTACCTCAATACCACGCCACACATCACCTTTGGCATCTTCAAATGTTTTACCTAATTCATGACAAATAATAGTGGCTAATTCATCATGGTTTTCTTTTAACAGCGCCGCGTATTTCATCATAATGCGAGCACGTTCTGTAATAGGAACGTCTTTCCACGTTTTAAACGTTTCACTGGCAGAGGCAATAGCCGCGTCCATTTCAGCGTCTGTAGCACAAGGTACTTGCGCTAACACTTCTTGATTAGCAGGATTTACAACATCAATTAATTCATTTGAAGTTGATTGAATAAATTCGCCGTTAATGAGTAAGGGTACTTGGTGCATAATTAAAATCCTATTGATTAAATTGGGTACCGCAGCGTTTTTGTTATAGTTGCTGCGGCTTTATTATTAGTTAAAGTGCTTCTACGGCCATGGCAACGGCTTCACCGCCACCAATACATAAAGAGGCTACGCCCTTTTTAAGACCCCGGTTTTTAAGTGCATGGATAAGTGTTACTAAAATACGCGCACCGCTGGCACCAATAGGATGGCCCAATGCACAGGCTCCACCGTTAACATTAACTTTGTTCTCATCAAGCTTTAACTCGTTAATAGCTAGCATGGTAACCATGGCAAATGCTTCATTAATTTCCCACAAATCAACATCGGCGGTTGTCCACCCTGCTTTTTCAAGCACACTGTTCATTGCACCAACAGGCGCTACGGTAAATTCACTGGGTTTTTGAGAGTGCGTGCTGTGAGCCACAATTTTGCACAGTGGTGTTAAACCCTCTGCTTTTGCTTTTGATTCGCTCATTAAAATCAGTGCTGCGCCACCATCTGAAATAGACGATGCGTTTGCCGCAGTAATGGTGCCGTCTTTTTTAAATGCTGCACGTAAACTTGGGATTTTTTCAGGGCGAGCATTACCAGGTTGTTCATCAATTGAAACTGTTACATCGCCTTTGCGGGTTTTAATAGTATGAGGGACGATTTCGTTGTCAAAGCTACCGTTTTCTATGGCTGCGTTTGCTTTACTTAACGAACCCAGTGCAAACGCGTCCATTTGCTCACGGCCAATGCCATATTCATCAGCCGTGTCTTGAGCAAAACAACCCATTGCTTTATTGTCGTAAGCGTCTTCAAGGCCATCGCTCATCATATGATCTTTTATTTCACCGTGGCCCATACGCATGCCGCCACGTGCTTTAGGAATAAAATAAGGCGCATTAGTCATACTTTCCATACCACCGGCAATGGCTGATTCAATAGAACCTGCTTTAATAAGGTCATTCGCTAACATGGCCGCTTTTAAACCCGAGCCACATACTTTATTAATTGTGGTAGCGCCTGTGCTCAGTGAAAGCCCTGCTTTAAGCATAGCCTGACGTGCAGGTGCTTGGCCTAAGCCAGCTGGTAATACACAGCCCATAATCACTTCATCAATTGCATCATTGCTTAAACCCGTTTGAGCAAGTGCACCTGCAATAGCTGTAGCACCTAGTTCGGTAGACTGCGCATCACTTAGTGCGCCCATAAATCCCCCCATTGGGGTGCGTTTTGCTGCTACAATTACAACGCTTTCAAAAGACATAAAAAGGCTCCATTTTCAATTACCGCAAACATGTTTTATTATGTTTAGCTTAATGTTTAAACTAATCTGATAAATACGAGCATACATAAAATTTACGTTTACGCCAACGTAAATCTAAACTCAACTTTCTAATTAGTGTAAAAACTGTAAAGCAAGCTTGGTAAAAATGTATTACAACCTCCTAAAATGGCTTATAACGTTTATAAACACTCAACTTCTACTGTAAATCCGCATTTATTTTGTACGTCTAAAGTATAACAACCAGATCGCACTTTACCTTTACGTAAACTTCACTTATATTGGTGATATTCGAATGAGGTAAACATTACAATGAAATCAGATAATCAAACAAACTTTGCAAATTCAGCCAATGAGCCGGCTAAAAACGAACAAACTTTTAGTATCAGCGAATTAGCGAAAGAATTTGATATTACCACGCGCTCTATTCGCTTTTACGAAGACCAAGGGCTTATATCGCCAGAGCGCAATGGCCAAACTCGTATTTACTCAAAGCGCGATAAAGTGCGCCTAAAGTTAATACTACGTGGTAAACGTTTAGGGTTTACCTTGGCTGAAACCGGTCGTTTGTTTGAACTTTATGATGCAGACAAATCAAGCGCTAAACAGTTAGTTACTATGCTTGACCTCATCAGCGAAAAAAAGGCCGACCTATCTCAACAAATGGACGACATTAAAGTTGTACTAATGGAGTTGGTTACCGCAGAACGTCGTTGTCGCGACACGCTTAGTAAAATAGATGAATAAAATATAATAAACATCATCAAACACACAGGAATGAATCATGAGCACTATTTCACTATATAAAGAAATGAATTTTGGTCTTGGCGAAACAGCGGACATGATCCGCAGTCATGTTAATAGCTTCGCAAGTCAAGAAATTGCCCCACTAGCTGAAAAAACTGACCTTGATAATGCGTTCCCCAATGAACTTTGGCCGCAAATGGGTGAAATGGGCGTGCTTGGCATGACCGTGGATGAAGAATTTGGTGGTGCTGGCTTAGGCTATTTAGAGCACGTTATTGCCATGGAAGAAATTAGCCGTGCAAGTGCCTCAATTGGCTTAAGCTATGGTGCGCATTCAAACCTGTGTGTTAATCAAATAAACCGTAATGGCTCACAAGCACAAAAAGAAAAATATTTACCTAAACTTATTAGCGGTGAACACATTGGTGCCTTGGCCATGAGTGAGCCTAACGCAGGCTCTGATGTTGTATCAATGAAACTTAAAGCCGAGAAAAAAGGCGATAAGTACATTTTAAACGGCAATAAAATGTGGATCACCAATGGCCCTGACGCTGATACTCTTGTTATTTACGCAAAAACAGATTTAAATGCCGGTGCGAAAGGTATTACCGCCTTTATTGTTGAGAAAACATTCCCAGGGTTTTCTACCGCACAAAAACTCGACAAACTCGGTATGCGCGGATCAAACACCTGTGAATTGGTCTTTGATAACTGCGAAGTACCTGAAGAAAATATTTTAGGTAACTTAAACGAAGGCGTTAAGGTACTTATGAGCGGCCTTGATTACGAGCGAGTTGTTTTAGCTGCAGGCCCATTAGGAATTATGCAAGCATGTATGGATATTGTGGTGCCTTACATTCATGAGCGTAAGCAGTTTGACAGTCCTATTGGTCAATTTCAGTTAATTCAAGGCAAAATTGCCGATATGTATACACAAATGAATGCAGCCCGCTCTTATGTGTACACAGTAGCAAAAGCCTGTGATCGCGGCGAAACCACCCGTAAAGACGCAGCTGGCGCAATTTTATACGCTGCAGAACTTGCAACTAAAATGGCCCTTGATGCAATCCAAATTTTAGGCGGCAATGGCTACATAAACGAATACGCAACAGGTCGCTTACTGCGTGATGCGAAATTATACGAAATTGGCGCAGGCACTTCAGAAATACGCCGCATGTTGATTGGCCGTGAATTATTTACTGAAAGCCGTTAAGGATTAATTTATGACGATTTTAAAATCGAGCGTTAATCCCCACGATCCTAGTTTTGTGCAAAACCACAAAAATATGTCGGCGCTGGTGGATGATTTACGCGATAAAGTTGCCAATATTAGCTTAGGTGGTGGCGCTGCACTTAAAGAGCGCCATGAAAGCAGAGGAAAGCTGTTTGTTCGCGACCGTATCAGTACTTTATTAGATGAAGGCTCACCCTTTTTAGAAATATCGCAATTTGCTGCATTTGGTGTGTATGAACAAGAGATACCTTGTGCCGGTGTGGTTGCAGGTATTGGTCGCGTAAAAGGCGTTGAATGTATGGTGATTGCAAACGACGCGACAGTTAAAGGTGGCACCTATTTCCCGCTTACTGTTAAAAAGCATTTACGCGCACAAGATATTGCTGAGCGTTGCCACTTACCGTGTATTTACTTAGTTGATTCTGGCGGTGCCAACCTGCCAGAGCAAGACGATGTATTTCCAGATAAACTGCACTTTGGGCGTATTTTTTACAATCAAGCACGTATGTCGGGTAAAGGCATTCCACAAATTGCAGTGGTTATGGGCTTATGTACCGCAGGTGGTGCTTATGTGCCCGCTATGGCCGATGAAAGCATCATCGTAAAAGAGCAAGGCACTATATTTTTAGCAGGCCCACCACTGGTAAAAGCGGCAACCGGTGAAGAAGTTACCGCAGAAGAACTTGGTGGCGCCGATGTTCATTGTAAAACATCGGGTGTGGCCGATCATTACGCAGAAAATGATGCGCATTCATTATCAATTGCACGCCAATGTATAGAGCGAATTAATTACACACGCCCTACCTCCCCATTATTAGATGATGTAAAAGCTCCCCGTTACGATATTAACGAGCTTTACGGCATTGTTGGTACTGATCTTAAAAAGCCATTTGATGTGCGTGAAGTAATAGCCCGCACTGTCGATGACTCGTCTTTTGATGAATTTAAACGTTACTTTGGCGAAACACTGGTGACAGGCTTTGCCAGCATTTATGGCAACCCTGTGGGCATAGTGGCTAACAACGGTATTTTATTTAGTGAGTCGGCGCAAAAAGGCGCGCACTTTATTCAGCTGTGTGCTCAGCGCAACATTCCATTGGTATTTTTACAAAATATTACTGGCTTTATGGTCGGTAAAAAATACGAAGCCGAAGGCATTGCTAAACATGGCGCTAAAATGGTGATGGCGGTGTCGTGTGCTGATGTACCAAAATTCACCGTGCTTATTGGTGGCTCTTATGGCGCCGGCAATTATGGAATGTGTGGCCGTGCATTTGAACCGACCATGATGTGGATGTGGCCAAATGCCCGTATTTCAGTCATGGGTGGTGAGCAAGCTGCAGGTGTTATGGCACAAGTTAAACAAGATGGATTAGCCCGTAAAGGCGAAAGCATGAACGAGCAAGAAGTTAGCGATTTTAAAAAGCCAATTATTAGTCAATACGAACAACAAGGTCATCCTTATTATGCCAGTGCCCGCTTATGGGACGATGGCATTATAGACCCTGTCGATACACGTAATGTGTTGGGGCTTGCATTAACTGCAGCTAAAAATGCACCACAGCGTGAGTCTAAGTTTGGCGTATTTAGAATGTAACCGGAGCGCACAATGTCAGTAACACTACAAATAACAAAATCTAATGTGGCTGTACTCGTTTTAAGCCGCCCAGACAAACGTAATGCGTTTAATAGCGACGTTATCCATGAGCTTATTCAATGTATTGAACATGCTAATACGCTCGATATTCGTGCCTTAGTACTCAAAACCGAAGGTAAACATTTTTCAGCCGGTGCCGACTTAGCCTGGATGAAATCGATGGCAGATAATAACTATAACGATAACCTAGCTGATTCAATGCAACTGGCTAAACTTATGCAAGTATTAGCACAGAGCCCGCATCCTACAATTTGTGCGGTACAAGGTGCCGCCTTTGGTGGGGCATTAGGCTTAATTGCCTGCTGTGATATTGCGCTTAGTAAAGACGATGCACAATTTTGTTTAAGTGAAGTTAAACTTGGGCTAATACCTGCCGTGATCAGCCCTTATGTGATTAAGGCCATTGGTGAGCGTGCTGCACGCAGATATTTTTTAACTGCAGAAGTGTTTGATGCCCACACAGCAAAGCAACTAGGTTTAGTGCATCAAATTACTGGGAACTTAGAGACAGCCCTCGATAATTTGCTGCAAACCTTGATTGATAACGGCCCTATTGCCGTTAAAGCCGCAAAAGCACTTATTAACGATGTTGCCAATAAAGAGATAAACGAGGAGCTAATTACACTGACTGCAGAGCGTATAGCTAAAATTCGTGTATCAACTGAAGGCCAAGAAGGACTGAGCGCCTTTTTTGAAAAACGCCCTCCCCAATGGCAACTCTAGGACGCATTATGAACACAGTACACTTACAAAAAATTCTGATTGCTAATCGCGGAGAGATTGCTTGTCGTATTATGCGAACAGCAAAGCAAATGGGCTTGACCACAGTTGCGGTTTATTCAGATGCAGATAAAAACGCTCAACATGTGAAAATGGCGGATGAAGCCTACCATATTGGTGCAGCGCCGAGTAAAGACTCATACCTAGTTGCAGATAAAATACTTAACGTTGCCAAAATGAGTGGCGCCGATTGCATTCATCCTGGTTATGGATTTTTATCTGAAAACAGCGAATTTGCTAATGTTTGTGAAGCCAATAACATTGCCTTTATTGGGCCACCAGCAGGTAGCATAGAAGCTATGGGCTCTAAAACCCGTGCAAAAGAAATTATGGCAGCCGCTAATGTTCCTTTGGTTCCAGGTTATTATGGCGATAAACAAGACCCTAGCTTTTTACAAGCTGAGGCTGAAAAAATTGGCTACCCTGTGCTTATCAAAGCGGCCTTTGGTGGCGGTGGTAAAGGGATGCGAGTGGTAGAAAAGCCGAAAGACTTTATAACTGCACTTGAAGGCGCCCAACGTGAAGCCATTGCCGGTTTTGGTAACGATTTAGTGCTATTAGAGCGCTACGTTAATCAACCTCGCCATGTTGAAGTACAAGTATTTGCAGATAATCACGGTAACTGTGTTTATTTGGGTGATCGTGACTGTTCCTTACAACGTCGACACCAAAAGGTGATTGAAGAAGCCCCTGCTCCAGGTTTATCTGCCGCGCTGCGTAAAGAAATGGGCGAAGCGGCTGTTCGCTGTGCATTAGCCATTAATTACCGTGGTGCGGGTACTGTTGAGTTTTTACTTTGCGGTAATGAATTTTTCTTTATGGAAATGAACACTCGCCTGCAAGTAGAGCACCCAGTGACCGAAATGGTAACCGGCGTTGATTTAGTTAACTGGCAAATTAATATAGCGGGCGGGCAAACACTGCCGTTAAAGCAATCTGATATTCAACTGCAGGGCCATAGCTTTGAAGCGCGTATTTACGCCGAAGACCCTGCAAATGACTTTATTCCGTGCTCAGGCACCATTGAAGCGCTACATGTCCCCGTTAATAGTGAATTTGTACGCATAGATACTGGGATTGCCCAAGGTGATGAAATAAGCCCCTACTACGACCCAATGATTGCAAAGTTAATTGTTCATGATGATAATCGCGAACAAGCGCTTTCTCGTTTGCAACAGGCGCTTGAGCAATTTCATTTAGCAGGCTTTAGTACCAATATTGGCTTTTTACATAACTTAGCTTGCCACGCAAGTTTTAAACAAGGCGCGCCAAGTACACACTTTATTGCTGAGCAAGGTGATTCACTCGCTGCAGTTGATGAGTCATTATTGCTATCAAGCCAGCTTATTGCCGCTTTTGCCTATTTAGAGTCGTTAAACACGCACCAAGCACAAAACAATAGTGCCAGCCCTTGGCAACAACTGAGTGGGTTTACTTTAAATGCACCGCAGGCAATTAAAATCCCATTTGTAGCTTTACCGCTAAGCGCCGTCAAAACAGCGCAGGGTTACAATGTGACACACAGCGCGGGCGTATACAGTGTACAAGGGACGCTAAATAATGGTGTGTGCAACGTATTTATTAACGGTGAAAAGCACAGTGCGCATGTCAGCATAACTGACAATGAAATTACTGTAATGAATAAAGCACTGCAAACTAAGTTTGAATGTGTTGATAAACATTATATTAGTTCACACGAAAATGACGCGCTGCCGCTCGCTGCGCCACTCAATGGCACGGTAGTAAAACATTTAATTGAAGTAGGTAGCACTATCACTAAAGGTGATGCCGTTGTTATTATCGAAGCCATGAAAATGGAATATACACTTAATGCACCGCATGACGGCATATTACAGAGTTACTGCTTTGGTGAAGGTGAACTAGTTTCACACGGCGCACTGTTAGCCATTGTTGAAGATACGACTGTTCAGGAAGGTGCTTAATGAGTGCCTTTGCAAACAAAGTTCGTATTGTTGAAGTGGGTGCACGTGATGGTTTACAAAATGAAAAAACCGTCAGCACTGAAGATAAAGTAACACTTATTAATGCCCTCGCCGCCGCGGGATTAAAAGACATAGAAGCTGGTGCGTTCGTATCCCCAAAATGGGTGCCACAAATGACAGACTCAAGTGAGGTGATCAGTGCGCTTGACCTTCCAGAGATTAATTTAAGTGCCTTAACGCCAAATTTAAAAGGCGCACAAGCTGCGCATGCTGTTGGTATTAAAGAATTTGCTATATTTACGGCGGCCAGCGAAGCGTTTTGTCAAAAAAATATAAATTGTTCAATAGCGCAAAGTATTGATCGTTTTAGCGAGGTAATGACTTTTGCTAAAGCCAATAATATACGCGTTCGTGGTTATGTAAGCTGTGTTTTAGGCTGCCCTTATGAGGGAGACGTTGACCCTCAGGTTGTTTTAAACGTGGCACAAAAGTTATTAGCGCTTGGCTGCTATGAAGTGAGCCTTGGCGATACTATTGGTGTCGGCACCGCAGGTAAAGTGACTGAGCTGCTTACATTGCTGCTCAAGCATATTGATAAAAGTAAGCTTGCAGTACACTTTCATGATACATATGGACAGGCGCTCACAAATATTTACGCTGCCTTAAGCCTAGGTATTTCAACGGTTGACGCTGCCGTTGCTGGCCTTGGTGGCTGCCCTTACGCTAAGGGTGCGTCAGGAAATGTTGCCACCGAAGATGTTGTTTACTTACTGCAAGGGCTTGGCATTGAACATGGAATTGATTTAAAAAGGCTTGCACAAGCAGGTTGGCAAATTACTAATGCGCTTAATAAACAGCCTGTTAGTAAAGTTTCAGTGGCATTACACACACAATAATTGCAATAGCATAGAATGAGGAGTCACTCATGGCCGGTTTTGATAAAGTAGTTTCGAGTTACGAAGCTGCAATGGAAGGTTTAAAAGACGGCGATACTATCATCGCTGGTGGTTTTGGTTTATGCGGTATTCCCGAGGGATTAATAGCACAAATTAAAAAAATGCAAACCAAAGAGTTAACGGTCGTATCTAACAATTGCGGCGTTGATGACTTTGGTTTAGGGCTTTTATTACAAGACAAACAAATTAAAAAAGTGGTTGCCTCTTATGTTGGCGAAAATGCTCTTTTTGAACAACAACTACTTAATGGCGAAATTGATGTAGAGCTAACACCGCAAGGGACTCTAGCAGAAAAAATGCGTGCTGGTGGTGCCGGTATTCCTGCTTTTTATACCGCCACGGGTTACGGTACGCCAGTAGCTGAGGGTAAAGAAGTAAAAGAATTTAATGGTCGCCCTTATATTTTAGAAGAGTCAATTACCGGTGAATTTGCCATTGTAAAAGCATGGAAAGCGGACCGTTACGGTAATTTAGTATTTCGCCATACCGCAATGAACTTTAACCCAATGGCCGCAACCGCAGGTAAAATTACCGTTGCCGAAGTGGAAGAGATTGTTGAACCCGGTGAGCTAGAGCCAAGTCAAATTCATACCCCTGGCATTTTTGTAAATCGCGTGATCAAGGGCAACTTTGAAAAACGCATTGAACGTGTTACCACACGAGATTAAGCAGGAGCACTTAAAATGGCATTATCACGTGAACAAGTCGCAATGCGCGTCGCTCAAGAGCTACAAGATGGGTACTATGTTAATTTAGGCATAGGTATTCCGACACTCGTCGCAAACTATGTACCCGATGGCATAGAAGTTATGCTACAGTCCGAAAATGGCCTATTAGGTATGGGTGAATACCCAACCAAAGACACAGTAGATGCAGATATGATCAACGCGGGTAAAGAAACCGTGACGGCAGCCACGGGGGCAGCTATATTTAACAGTGCAGATAGTTTTGCCATGATACGGGGTGGTCATGTAGACTTAACGGTTCTGGGCGCTTTTGAAGTGGATCAAAACGGGTCTATTGCTTCATGGATGATCCCTAAAAAATTAATAAAAGGCATGGGCGGTGCGATGGATTTAGTCGCCGGTGCAAAAAACATTATTGTTACCATGACCCATGCCAGCAAACACGGCGATTCTAAATTATTAGAAAGCTGTACGTTACCGCTAACGGGCGTTAACTGCGTTAAAAAAATAGTAACCGATTTAGCCGTATTAGAAGTTAAAGACGGCGCATTTCATTTGCTAGAACGCGCACCAGGCGTATCAGTTGATGAAATTATTAGTAAAACGGCAGGTAAATTGCTTGTTGACGGTGATATTCCTGAGATGGTGTTTTAAACTACTCACAATTTCACCCTGTAACGACCTCATTCCCAGTGCCAATGGCGCTGAGTTACCCAAAATCCCTCGCAAGAGGGATTTTTTTTGTCTTTATTTTAGTTTTTGCACTATAGTGACAATTTAACGCACCACTTGGGTGAATTCGCCCTAATAAAAAAATTAAATAACTGATATAGTTAACTTTTATTTTTGGTTTAATAATTGCCTGTAATAAGGTGATTGAAATAACTTTATATTGGATACCATGCAAACACCTATTCGCGGCCTTCGCTCTTTTTGTTTTGCTGCAAAAAGCTTAAGTTTTAAACATGCCGCCAAAGAGCTGTATTTAACGCCATCGGCGGTCAGCCATCAAATAAAGCAGCTAGAAGAGCAGCTGGGCATTGATTTATTTCAAAGGCAAACCCGCTCCATAAGCTTAACGCCAGCTGGAAAAAACTTTTTTGAAGCGATTTACCCCATTATAAATATGCTGGAAAGCACCATTACCGAATTTAGTCAGTTACAACAAAATGTAAATTTAACTATTACCCTGCCCGAGTTTTTTGCCAGTGAATTGCTAATGCCAAAACTGAGTGAGTGGACGAGTGAGCATCCTAATATTAATTTACACATGGACACCCTTAAAACGCGCAAAGAGCTGACTCGCCAAAGTGATTTATCAATCATTTTATCTTCGAGTAAACCGCTTGATGGGCTGGCTACTGAGTTATTTAATTTAGAATATATTCCAGCGTGTAATAAAAAGCTGCTCGATCAGTGGCAAAACGATCACTGCCAGGCGCTCAATCAAGTGCCGCTTATTGTTCATAAAGCACGGCCTTGGGCATGGCATCAATGGGCTGAAAAAGTCGGTATTGATGACTTTTCCCCTGCACAAATTATTCAAATAGATAGTATGTTTGGCGTTGCACGCGCTGCACAGCAAGGTATGGGCATTGCACTTATTCCTTTGCCAATAAGCCAGAGCTGGCTGGATGAGCAATGGCTTTACAAACTGTTTGAGCAACCACTAACAACAAAAGACAAATACTATTTAGTTCAGCATGGCTCAAGTACCGCTAATCACCCTCTCGATTTGTTTGCAAAATGGGTGATTAACACCTTTAGGCAAACTAAATAGCACATTCAATTAAGCGCTCCTTGTTGAGCGCTTATTAGCTAATTTTAAAGTGTGCAATTTTTATTTTTAACCCCCCTACCGGAAAAACAACAAAAGCGTTTATTTGTCAGTGCTTTACATATTGGAAAAATCTAAAACCCCATAAGTGAGTTTTTTTCACTTATTAGTTTTGTTTTTATCGCTTGTCGAAATTGAGTAAAAGCTCTAAAGTTAACTCAACCAAACGGCAACACGCTAAAAAATATAAAACGTGTTACTTAAATCAGATTTCATTAGTTTGTAACAACGAGCTAGTAAAAAAGAATCTTTATTGTGTGTGAAGATGTTGTCAGTGTAAAAAACAGCTCAAGTTCGGTGGTGACTTAGCTTGAGTTGTTTTTATTTTTACTCTTACACCCGCCAATAAACTTAAGAATCTTTATTGTGTGTGAAGATGTTGTCAGTGTAAAAAACAACTCAAGTCCGGTGGTGACTGAGCTTGGGTTGTTTTTATTTTCATTCTCATCAACAACAATAAGCCAGAGTTAGTTTTGTACTAATACAACCCCCCGAATCTTTATTGTGTGTGAAGATGTTGTCAATTGAAATGCAGCGACCGTTAAGTATCTACTTAATCATCGCTGCTTTTTTTTGCTTAAAATTTACTGTTTTCTGGCTACAAATTCTAAAACAGTCGCATTAATACAATATCTATCTTGCCCTCTAGGCCCCTCACCCGGAAATAAATGCCCTAAGTGAATACCGGTACTTTTAGACTTAAGCTCAATTCGCTGCATTCCCCAGCTATTATCTTCATGTTGGGTTACACTGTCTTTTATTGGGTGAGTAAATGAAAGCCAACCGGTGCCTGAGTTAAATCTATCGCGGGTATCAAATAATGGCTCACCGCTTAGTTTATCAATAAAGATGCCATCGGGCGTGTTTTTAAAAATAGCATATTCTTTGCAGTAAGGGCTGTCGGTTTTAGCGTTAAACGCTACTTTATAAGCTTCACTGTCACCGAGTTTAAATGCACCTAGCGCTTTATAAAACAGCTCGGCATCCATATAACCTTGGCGAGAATACACTTCTACTCCATCTTCTAAAAATAGTATGGTGGGTGTAGCCCAGGTAGCCGATTTGATGGTTAAGCCATTTAGCTGATCAGCATGGCGAAATGTCATTGGTATTGTGCCTTTATAGTCATTAGCTACCGCCGCTTTAAATTTTTCACAGTAAGGGCAGTAATCGCGAGAGTCTAAAATAACAATTTGTTTGCCAGTCGACAATGCAGTGTTATCAACCTGCTGCTTTTCATCTTGACTAAAAACAACGCCGGTTGAATGGTCTGGGCAATAACCGTTTGGATTTTTTTCAAGGTAATTTTGATGATACTCTTCAGCAGAATAAAATTGCTCTAGTGGCTTAATTTGTGTAGCTATTGTTCCATAACCTGCTTTGGCGAGTAACTGCTGGTACTGCTGTGTTACAGCAATCGCGGTGTTTGCTTGCTCGTCACTTGTAGTTAAAATAATAGAGCGATATTGTGTACCTACATCATTACCTTGGCGGTTTTTTTGAGTCGGATCGTGGCTTTCGTAATAATTTTGCAGCAGCTCTTTTGCCGAAATAATATTGCTATTAAATGTAACCTGCACCACTTCAGCGTAGTTATCTTCATCAAAGCGACGCGATAGCTTAGTTATATTCCTGTAAGTTGGTTTAAACCCATGCCCATCGGCATAGCCCGACTCTGCATCGAGCACCCCATTAAGTGCTTCATAGCGTTTTTCTGCCCCCCAAAAACAACCCGAGCCAAGCACTAGCTTTTCTACATGCATGGTAGCATTTAAATCACTGGATTTAGTTACCTCATCTGACGAGATAGCGCTCATCGTACTTAGTAATCCCAACATAGCAAATGTAGCTAATATTAACCCCTTAAACATACGATTACCTCTTAGTTTTAGTTACCTTTGAGCAGACCTTTAAACGCAACAATAAATTTCACACGCAATAAAACTTTACGAAGACGGGAATTTAATCTATCCGAGCTTGTCTATTAATATCGTAATATTACAGCGACTGTGATAGCTTAAATGTAATTAATATTAATGAGTTATCGATATGAGCATGATTCCTAGTATAAAAATTTTAACGAACTCTAGCCTGCTTTTTGATGTTTCTCACTACAGCAAACCACACATACTTGCGACGCAAAAAAAGCTTTGGGCACTCGCCCAATACTGTAAAAATAGTAATGAGTTTATTGATTTAGTACCGGCTATGAACTCATTAACTTTGTATTTAAAGTCTTCAGAAATGCTCCATAAATGGCACAACAACTTAGCTAAGTTATGGGAGGAAGTGGATGATTACCCGTTTGATAGCCAGCACCACCAAATTAATACCTACTACCAAGGTGAAGATTTAGATTACGTAGCTAACTATCATCAACTCACAATTGATGAAGTGATTAACTTACATAGTAAAGAGTTATATCACGTTCTATTTTTAGGCTTTGTTCCCGGTTTTCCTTATTTACATGGGCTCAACTCACGGTTATTTACCCCAAGGCGCGATAACCCGCGAGTGAGTGTACCTAAAGGCGCAATTGCTATTGGAGCAGACCAAACTGGTATTTACCCTGAAGATTCGCCAGGTGGTTGGCATATTATAGCTCACACTGATGCCTGCTTATTTGATTCTAAAGCGGCTAATCCTTGCTTATTTAAACCTGGCGATACCATAGAGTTTGTGCCTGTAAAAGGAGTAAGCAATGATTAAAGTAATCAAGAGCGGTATTCAACTAACAATCCAAGATTTAGGCCGTGTGGGTTTTCGACATTTAGGGGTAAGCCGCTCAGGCAGCCTTGATACCTATGCACACATTATTGCGAACCGTTTATTAAATAACACCGACAACGCTGCCGTGCTGGAATTAACCGTGGGTTTATGCGAACTGCAATTTCAGTGTGATACCGTTATTGCCCTTCATGGAGCCGACCTCAAAGCAACCCTTGATGGACACCCACTTTATTCAGGCTGGAGTTACCCAATAAAAGCAATGCAAACACTTAAATTTGCAACTGGCCGTGGTGGCTCCCGTGCTTATATTGCAGTAAAAGGCGGTATTGAATGCCCAGAGGTTATGGGTTCTAAATCTACCGATTTAGGGGCAGCCATTGGAGGCTTTAATGGCCGTGCACTGCAAAGCGGCGACGTGCTAGCCATAAGTCCTTATACTAAACCATGGTTATGTAATAAGGGCGCTCTTACCCCACCTAAACGTAATATTATCCGTTTACATGTTGGTCCTCATTATGAGCTACTAACACCCGAGTGCATTAATGCTTTTTGTGATACCGCATTTACTATTAATCCAAATAGTAATCGTATGGGGGTGCGCTTAGATCATAAAAATGCTGATATTATGCAACATACACTTTCATTGCCCTCTGTAGCCGTAGCACCTGGGAGCATACAGCTTCCACCTGATGGCAACCCTATAGTGTTATTAAATGACGGGCAAACAACGGGGGGTTATCCTTTAATAGCGCATGTGATAGAAGCCGACTTACATCAGTTTGCACAATTTAGAACTGCCGATCCAATCACCTTTAAATTTGTATCACTTGAGCAAGCAAATGCTGCAAAAAATAAGCTCGATGCTCACCTAGCACAACTTAAGCTGAGTTTAAGCCGCTACTGGGATTAATTAATAGTGCACTCACGTTCACTCACTGAGTAACTCAACCGCTATTTATTTATTTTTCGCTTTGCACTTTCTTGGTGCAAGGCGAACTAATTGTTGCAATTTAATTTAACTTTAACGTAATTTTAAATTAAAAATTGCACATTGCATTTTAATCTCCTTGCCAATATCACCACATTGGTGCAACGCCAATTTATTTGGTGCATAAATTATTCTTATTATTTTAAAAAAGCCATGTGACTTAGGTATTTATTTCTGATAAAACAAGGTTAGTCTTTAGCAAACTCGCTATCGTAGGCACTTAATAGGAATGAGGAAAAATTATGTGTTCAATATTCGGCGTACTCGATATTAAATCGGATCCCAGCCAGTTACGCGCTCAGGCAATCGAAATGTCCAAACTGCTTCGCCACCGCGGGCCTGATTGGTCTGGTGTGTATTCATCTGATAAAGCAATTTTAGTGCATGAGCGCTTAGCCATTGTTGGCGTATCAAGCGGTGCTCAACCCCTTTACAACCCAGAAAAAACCCATATTTTAGCGGTTAATGGCGAAATTTATAACCACAAAGAGCTGGCCGCTAATTTAGAGGTCGACTTTGATTTTCAAACCCAGTCAGATTGTGAAGTGATTTTAGCCCTGTATAAACAAAAAGGGCCGGCATTTTTAGATGACTTAAATGGTATTTTTGCTTTTTGTTTATATGACGAAGAGCAAGACGCGTACTTAATTGGTCGCGATCACATTGGTATTATTCCACTGTACACAGGTCACGATGAGCACGGTAACTTTTATGTAGCGTCAGAGCTCAAAGCGCTCTCACCTATTTGTAAGCACATTGAAGAGTTTCCGCCGGGGCATTACCTGTACAGCAAAGACGGCAAATTAACCCCATACTATCAACGTGATTGGCAACGCTATGACGCTGTTAAAAACAACGATGCTAAAGCAGAAGATGTAAAAGATGCATTGGAAGCGGCGGTTAAGCGCCAGCTTATGTGTGATGTACCCTATGGCGTATTGCTATCGGGTGGCTTAGATTCATCGGTTATTTCCGCTATTACCCAGCGCTTTGCTGCAAAACGTATTGAAGATAACGATGAAAGTGATGCTTGGTGGCCTAAACTGCATTCCTTTTCGGTGGGTTTAGAAGGCTCCCCCGATTTAGCCGCAGCGCAAAAGGTAGCTGATATGATAGGGACTATTCACCACCCCATTATCTTTACTATTCAACAAGGTATTGATGCACTTAAAGAAGTGATTTACCACATTGAAACTTACGATGTAACCACCATTCGTGCATCAACCCCAATGTACTTAATGGCCCGTCAAATTAAAGCCATGGGTATAAAAATGGTGCTCTCAGGTGAAGGTGCAGATGAATTATTTGGCGGTTATTTATATTTTCATAAAGCGCCTAATGCACAAGAGTTTCATGAAGAACTGAACCGTAAAGTTTCAAAACTGCATATGTTTGATTGTTTACGTGCTAATAAATCAATGGCGGCTTGGGGTGTTGAAGCACGCGTACCATTTTTAGATAAAGAGTTTGTTGATGTGGCAATGCGCATTAACCCTGAAGCTAAAATGTGTAGAGACGGAAAAATTGAAAAACACATTTTACGTGCAGGCTTTGACGGCTACCTCCCAGATGAAGTGTTATGGCGTCAAAAAGAGCAATTCTCTGATGGCGTTGGCTACAGCTGGATAGATACCTTAAAAGAGTTTGTTAATGAGCAAGTAACGGATCAAGAATTGGCGAATGCCAAATTTAAATACCCAATTAATACCCCAGACTCTAAAGAAGCGTATTTTTACCGCCGTATTTTTGAGTCGCACTTCCCAGGCGATGCATCGGCTAAGTGTGTACCACATGGTAAATCAGTTGCGTGTTCAACCCCAGAAGCACTTGCATGGGATGCATCATTTCAAAATAATGCCGATCCATCAGGGCGCGCCGCGGGCGTTCACAATGAAGCATATATAAAATAGTTCACACACTACCTACGCTGCAGGTTAAATACTGCAGCTTTACTTCGCTATTTTTTGTACATAATTTTCTTAAAAATTTTATAGTACTGAGAGAAGTAAATAAGAATACAAAAGCCATTCCATCTCTTTTTAGTTTCTGTTGTTTGTCCCTTCTCTAAAAGCGAAGCGTCTCTTTGCCATTTTTGTGAATTAAATCTCACAGGTAAGATAAGCCTTCAACCAAATTAGTTTTAATAGCAGAATAATTTAGTCGCTTTTTACAAAAACTATTTCAATCCAACTTTTCATTAGCCTCATTGAAAAATGTTTAACTGGCTCATAACCCTAAAAAATAAAAATATTATTAAAATGTAACTAAAAAATCATTTTAACAATTAATAGTAATTTAAAACCCTGGCTTGGGTTTTTACGTATACAATAGCGCTTTTAGTTATTTTCTTGCCTGATTAGGCCGAATATTCACTTACTTAGCTTTGCATTCATTGCTATTTACGACTATAAAATAAAGTGCTAACGCGTTAGTTTGCATTTTCTCAGCGACCAGACATGTACAAAAAAAGACAAAGTCAGCTCAAAATTTTAGCAAAGTGTTAATTCTTTCGTATTTAATATTTAACTCCCCTAGCAGTAAAGGTATGATGGGCAATTGAATTAGTTAGTCTTCTAATTATTCGTGTTGTTAGCTTTGACAAAGAATCTAATAACACGAATACAGTGAACTATAAAAAACTGGCATTAAGCCAGCCTGTTTCATTAACCAATGAGGTATTGCATGAGCGAGAATCATGACAAGTACAGTATTGACAATACGGACTACACCGTAGGTCAAGACAACGTGCAAAAATGGGGGTTTGATATACATAACCCTGTATTCGGAATAAGTGCAGGGTTAATAGCGCTGTTTTTAATTGCCGTATTAGTATCTGATGCCGAAGTTGCTAAAACGACGCTAGATGGTATTAAAACCGATATTATTAATAATTTTGACGGCCTGTTTATGTGGGCTGCTAACTTCTTTGTTATTTTTTGTTTAGTTTTAATTTTTTCGCCTTATGGCAATATCCGTTTAGGCGGCGACGATGCTAAACCATCTCACTCTCGTATTTCTTGGCTGGCAATGTTATTTGCAGCAGGTATGGGTATTGGCTTAATGTTTTGGGCGGTTGCTGAACCAGTGGCTTATTACACCGGCTGGTATGAAACACCACTCAATGTAACAGCTAACACACCAGAAGCCGCAAAAATGGCAATGGGTGCAACTATGTTCCATTGGGGTCTTCATCCTTGGGCCATTTATGCGGTTGTCGCGCTTTCGTTAGCGTTTTTTACTTACAATAAAGGCTTACCGCTTTCTATTCGTTCGATTTTTTACCCAATTTTAGGTGATAAAGCGTGGGGATGGCCTGGTCATATAATTGATATTTTAGCTGTATTAGCAACCTTATTTGGTTTAGCTACGTCGCTTGGGTTAGGTGCACAACAAGCTTCTGCCGGTATTAACCACGTATTTGGTTTAGAAGGTGGCGTAGGTTCGCAAATTCTGGTTATTACAGGTGTTACTTTACTAGCCGTCGTCTCTGTTATTCGAGGCATTGATGGTGGCGTTAAATTACTTAGTAACGTCAATATGCTTATTGCTTTAGTGCTACTGGTATTTGTATGTTTAGTTGGTTTTGCTGTATCTATGGGTAATATACCAAACACGGTAATGGGCTATGTAGAAAACATTATTCCGTTAAGTAACCCACATGGTCGTGAAGATGAAACATGGATGCATGGATGGACAGTATTTTATTGGGCTTGGTGGATTTCGTGGTCACCGTTTGTAGGTATGTTTATTGCCCGTGTTTCACGTGGTCGTACAATTCGTGAGTTTTTAACCGCTGTACTACTTATTCCTACAGCAGTCACTATCCTGTGGATGTCTATTTATGGCGGCATCGCAATTGACCAAGTAGTTAATGGAATTGGTGCCCTAGGAACTGACGGTTTAACAAGTGTGCCTATGGCGATGTTCCAAATGCTTGATGAAATGCCAATGGCGAACGTTTTATCTTTCATTGCTATTGTTTTAGTACTGGTATTCTTTATTACTTCTTCTGATTCAGGGTCACTTGTAATCGATTCAATCACAGCAGGTGGTAAGATTGATGCGCCGGTACCACAGCGTATTTTTTGGGCGTCTGTTGAGGGTGCTATCGCTGCTGCATTACTTTGGATTGGTGGCACTCAAGCGATTGAAGCACTGCAAGCGGGGGCTATATCAACCGGTCTGCCATTTACCATTGTATTGTTATTGATGTGTGTAAGCTTAATTTTAGGTTTACGAACTGAGCCTCGCCCAGTTAAATAACACACATTTCATAATAAAAAGCCGCAAATTGCGGCTTTTTTTGTGCTTTATTTTTAACAGTAATGCTTCAATAGCTAAAGCCAAATTTCACTCAGTGGCGTGTCTGATCTATAGTGGTAACTCAGCTGCGCTTGCAGCAGCTCGGCAGTGGCTAGTGCATCAGTAAGCGCGTTATGGTTTTGATACAATGGCAATGAATAACGCTCCCGTGTATCACTTAACCTAAGTGATCCTAGCTTTGAATTAAACAGCCTGCCTAATAGCCCCTGCCGTGCTTTAAGCGCCCGCCTTTCTATTTCCATCGTATCAACTAGTGCAAACTCAATGCCCTCTTTTATACGCATAAGTAGCGCGTTATAAAAAAAATGACGTTCTATTGCAGCATAATGTACCACCACCACTTTGCCTTTAAGGGCATCAAGCAGTGGCGCTAAAATATGATTAAGATCAGGGGCTTCATCCACTTCTGAATGAGTAATTCCATGAATAACTATTGACTCTTCACTTAAACCTCGTCGAGGTTGCACAACCCAGTGGCGGCTCTCTTTACAATAAATACGATTTACATTAAAAGGCACCAGCCCCACACTAACAATATCATCGCTATTCGCATCAAGGCCGGTTGTTTCAAAGTCGAGCGCCACAAAAGGGACATCTTTAAGTGGAGCAGCCTGATTGGTAAACGCTTGTTGATAAAAGTCTTTAAGCAGCGGGTTTTGCGCAGTTTGCAATAACTGCTCGTAGCGCTGTGGCCACCTTAACGTTGATTTACTCATAATTTATTTCACACCCGAATGCGCAGAATAACTAAATTTTAAAAAGCTCTGGGCTTTCTCTAAAATAGCAAAAGCTTCTTTTAAATTACTTTGCTCAAAGGGTGAAAGTAAATGGGGGTCTAAATCGTTATCTGGGGCTTCACCTTGCTCTATTTGCCACGCCTGATGACGAATACGTACTGTGGCAATATACTCAAACGCATCACGTAAATCTTGTGCTTTACCTTTAGGCAGTAAATTTGCCTCTATAATATCTTCTAAGCGCTCAAACGAATTTTGTTTACGTGAGCCAACCGCTAACGCATGAACGCGCACCACATCAGATAGCGGCGCCGTACCACGGCGTTTTAAGTTCATTGATCGCTTATGCTGGCCATTATGCTCAAGCACAAAGCCATTAAAAAACCCTAGTGGCGGCGTTCTATTGCGGGCATTGGCAGCAAGGTTCGCTAAAAAGCGTTTGTTTACTTTGCTTTCTTTGGCCACCAGCGTTTTAAGCTCATCGGCCCATTTTAGCTTGCCCCATACACCATCTAAGTCAAAAAATATCGAGCTATTAAGCAGTGCTTGCGGTTTCGGTTCGGCCATCCAGCTAGCAAATTTTTCTTTCCATTGTGTACGGGTCATACGCCATTTTTTAAACGACGCCATAATTTCACCGTCACAATAGGTATAGCCACATTTAGCTAAACCATCACACACAAAATCTGATAGGTTTTGAAAATACTCATCGTGCAGTGCTTCATCAAAACTATTATCCAAAATGAGAGCATTATCTTGATCGGTCACAATTAGCTGCTCGTCGCGGGCCATTGAGCCTAAGGCTATAAAACAATAAGGAATAGGCGGCTCGCCAAATTTTTCTTCGGCCAATGCTAATAAACGCTGTTTAAAGGTACGCCCTATGACCGCCATAGCGGTTCCGATCATATGCGAATTTGCATCTTCATTAACCATACGTACAAATACATTAGGTAATTGGCGTGCGTAATGAACTAGGTCATCAACTGATTGCTGCGCTAAAATACCGCGTACTAACAGTAAGCTACTTTGTGATTCATAACGTAAAATGTCAGACAGTGATATTACCCCAATTGGCCGTTTTTTATGTACCACAGGTAAATGATGTAAGTTATCTCTTAGCATGGCTAATACGGCTTCAAATACATAGGCGTTGCTATCAAGTAGTACTAAGCTTGATGTCATTACTTCTTTGGCGGGTGTATCATATGTTAACCCTTGGGCGACCACTTTAGTGCGAATGTCTCTGTCGGTTATAATTCCAACGACTTGACCGTCGTCTTCTTCTGGGTCGTCGCTTATTTGTTTTTCTATGTCAGTAACTAACACTGAAGACACTGATTCTTGGGTCATTAAAAACGCGACGTCTTGAATAGCAGTTTGCATTGTTACTGTGACCACATCACGGTGTAATAATGACTTCACTTTCGCGGTGGTTAAATCATTGCTGTCGGCTTGCTCTACAATGGCTTGATGCAAACGTACGTTACCATCAACTTCGAAAAAATCGGCAAAGGTTTCGTATTTATCACAGTATTCATTGAAGGTATTAACATTAATACAATAGGTTAAGGTGTCTTCAAGCGCACGAGCCGGAAAGCGCACTTTGCGGTTCATCAATAGGCCCATTTGGCCAAAAATGCCGCCTGTGGCTAAACGATTATAGAGCTCGCCATTACGACGTGAAATTTCAACCGAGCCACTACGAATAATATATAAGTCACTAATATCTTGGCCTAAATGTAAAATATCAGTTTGTGCACGAAAATAGGCAACTTCAATTTGCATTGCTAGTTCGTTTAGTGCCTCGCTCTCAAGCGTATCAAAGGGGGGGTGTTCAACTAAAAATTGGGCTATTTCAACTTGCTCGGCCTGCATGGGTGGTCCTTGTGGCTTTAATCTAGTTGAATTGTGGGCTTAATTGGCTATTTTTTCAAAGAAAAATAGCCAATTAGCGTAATTAGTTAGTCTAGCTGCTCCAGCTCTTGGGCTAATTGCTTTGATTCATCGCCACGAGGACTGGTAAAACGGGCTAACCCTAAATAAATCACCGGTGTTAAGTAAAGCGTAAACAATACCGCTAACGCGAGTCCACCAAATACCACCCAGCCAATGGCGTTACGTGCTTCTGCTCCGGCACCTGTTGACATAATTAGGGGTAACGCACCGAGTAAGGTCGATATTAAGGTCATGGTGATTGGTCTTAAACGTACCAATGCAGCTTGTTCAACCGCTTTTCGAACACTCAGCCCCTGATCTCTTAATTGATCAGCAAACTCGACCAATAAAATTGCATTTTTAGCGATTAACCCAATTAACATCACTAGGCCTATTTGCGAGTAAATATTTAGTGAGGTGCCGGTTAAATATAGCGCTAGAATGGCCGATGTAATCCCAAATGGTACAGTGATCATTACTACAATAGCGCTGTTAACATTTTCAAATTGCGCCGCAAGTACTAAAAACACAATTAAGAATGCCAATACGTAGGTCATTAATACTTCGTTGGAGGTTTCTTCAAATGTCAGTGCTTCCCCTTTAAATGCAAGAGTAATACCTGCTGGTAATGATTGCTCAGACACTTGCTTTATTTGTTCTACTAAGGTGGCAATTGTTAAGCCCTCAGGCAGCTCCATACTGAGCTCTATGGCACGGCGCTGAGCATGACGCTCAAGCTCGGCAGCAACCCCTTCCTCTGAAATGTTAGCGACACTACTGAGCGGCACCAATTGATTATTACGAGCTCTAATAAACAAGTTTGCTAAATCACTCGGGTCGTTAATTGTTTGATTTTGTGCCTGTAGCATAATAGGAATAGATTGATCGCCAATGTTTAAATCAGCGATATCGTCACCATTAATAGCGGCTCTTAACGTAATTGCGATATCACTTAAAGACACGCCAAGTTCTTCTGCGCGTCGTCTGTCAATATTAACACGCAATTGCGGCTGCGATGGCTGATACGATACTCTTACCGGCGCAACTTCTGGCACGGCTTTTTCAAGATCAGCTGAGAACTGCTGTGCAGCCTTAAATATTTCAAGGTAATCTTGTCCCAGTAAAGCGATTTCTATGCCGCCACCTTGGCCACGTAAATTTAAGCTATTTGCCCCACCAGGGTAAGCAGGTGCACCAGGGATGTTGCCTAAAGGCTGGCGAATTTTATTAATAATTTCTTGTTGGCTAAAGTTACGTTCATCCCAATGCTTTAATGGCACAGTAATAAACACAATATTGGGATCCCATTGCCCAACCACAGTGTAAATAGACTCAATTTCACCACTTTCAACGAAAGGCAGTAAGGTATCTTCCATTTTAATGGCTTGTCTATCCATAAAATTTAAGCCTACGCCATCAGGCCCGCGGGCAAATATTCTAATTTTACCGCGATCTTCAGTAGGGAGCAGTTCGTTATCTAAACTCATATACAAAGCACCCGAACCGCCTGCAACTAATAAACAAACAATAAAGGTAACCCACGCATGATCCAGTACTTTATGGATTGTTTTGGTATAAATATTGGCAAGCACGTTACCAAATTTCGCAAAGGGGTGAAAACCACCTTGTTTGAGTTTTAATTTTGAGGTGAGCGCCGGCACTAACGATAACGCAACAAAGCTAGATATAATTACCGCACCAGCTAGTACGCCACCAAACTCTCTAAATAAACGCCCTGCTGTAGAGGGTAAAAATGCGATGGGTACAAACACAGCCGCTAATACTGCAGTGGTGGCAATAACGGCAAAAAATACTTCGCGGGTACCAACAACCGCTGCGGCACGCCTTCCAAGGCCTAACCCTCGCTGGCGTTGAATATTTTCACTCACTACAATTGCATCATCAACAATTAATCCTGTCGCTAATACCAGTGCTAATAAGGTTAAAATATTAATTGAAAACCCAAGTGCCCATATCAGTGCTAATGAGCCTATAAGCGCAACAGGAATGGCAAATGCTGGGACTAATGTTGCACGCCATGAACCAATAAACACCCATAAGGTGATGATCACTAGCAGTACCGTTAGAACCAATGAGTTAATCACTTCATCTACTGAGCTTCTAATAAACTGCGCGTCATCTGATGTTAGCGTAAACTCCATCTCAGGAAAGCGCTCACGCATCCCCTCTATAAGGTTGAGTACTTCATCAGAAATTTCGATAGTGTTGGACTGTGCTTGGCGAATAATTTCCATACCAATAACAGGTTTACCATTAAGTCTTACCATAGAGCGCGGATCGGCCGGACCAAAGTACACGGCAGCAATATCGCTAATACGAGTATCGCCCTGAATTATAATGTCGCCCACCTGTGCGGGGGTAACAGACGTTGCATCAGCGCGCACTATTATTTGCTGATCGTTTGATTTTAAACTCCCTGCAGGCACATCAAAGGGGGCTTGCCTAAGTACATCGGCAACATCTGGAATCGTTAAGTTAAAACTGCTGAGCTTTAATGGATTAATGCGAACCCTGAGCACACGTTCTCTATCGCCGTTTAATCGTACGTCGGCAACACCAGGAATAGTTAAAAACTGCGGCGCTAAATCAACATCAACCCGCTCTGTTAATGCCTCTAACGATAAACTTTCACTTGATACTGTTAATGAAACCACCGCTTCAGCGTCGTTATCAGCCTTAATAATAGAAACGCGCTCTACCTCTTCAGGGAGCTCTCTTTGCACTCGAGCAACTGACTCACGCGTTTCATTTGCAGCGTCGTCAAGGTTAACACCCGGTCTAAATTCAACCACAATACGTGAATTACCTTCTTCACTTTGCGCACGAATCGATTTAACACCGCTCACACGGGCCACGGCACCTTCAAGTTTACTGGTAACTTCAGTATCAACGGTTTCAGGTGAACCACCAGGGAACGAGGCTGATACGGTAATTCGGGGTCTGTCTACATCTGGAAGCTCTCGAACTTCTACGCCTGCTATGGCGGCAATTCCGGCAATAATAATCAGTAAATTCAGAACCACAATAAGCACTGGGCGGCGAATAGCCATTGATGGCAAGTCTTGCATCATAGGTTGCTGTTTCATGGCTACTCCTGCGTATTAGCGATTGGCGCTGAGAAGCTTAGCTCTTGGTTCGCACGTAAGCGTTGTACGCCCTCTACCACTAAGTTATCTTGTTCTTTTAAAGCGCCCGAAACTAATAAACGACCAGCAAGGCGCTGTTCAATTTTCACATCAATTCGAGTGGCTTTTTTATCAACACTTGTCCAAACGTAAGGGCCTGTTGCTCCCCACAGTAATGCCGCCTCAGGTACAGCAGCAAAACGTTGCCCTTCTACTTCAATATGAACACGAAAACTCATGCCAGGTAAGAACTTTTGCTGCGGGTTTTCAAGCTGCGCTTTTACACGTAAGGTGCGGGTTTGTGGGTCTATTCGTGAATCTAGATAAGCAATTTTTGCGTTTACAGCATTTTGTGACTGCCAAGGAAATACTTTTACATTGCCTTTATTGCGCAGCATATAAACGGCCGATTCTGGGGCGTTAAAATTTATATATAAAGCACGCGTATCATCAATACTTGCAATCGCCGTTTGGGGAGTAATTCTGTCACCCACTTCAACGTCGGTAAGTCCCATAGTGCCGTTAAAAGGCGCACGAACTTGGCGGTCTTCAAATTCTGTTTCTGCTTGGGTAAGGGTCACTTTTGCTAATTCAACAACTGTTTTTGCATCATCCACATCACTTTGTGGCACTGCCCCTTTTGCTTGGCTTTGCTTTAAACGTGCGAGGGTTCTTTGGGTGTCAGCAAGTTTTATTTTTGCCTCTTCAAGTGCTGCTTTTTGTCTGCGTGAATCAAGTTCAAGTAACACATCACCGGCCTTTACGCTATCACCCGGTTTAAAATGCACCGCCGTTACTTTATCGCCCACAGCCGGATATAAAATAACCGAATGAATTGCTTCGGCGTTACCAACAGCCTGAACTTGCTCTTTAGCACGTTCCATCGCTACCTGCTCCACCACTACATTGGCACTCTTTACAGATAAACTTAACGACATTAAAGAAAAAAACACGCTGGTAAAAAGAATTCGCGATTTCAAAAGATCACCCTAATTAATTATTATTTGCATTATGTTACGCAGTTTAACAGCTATATGATCAATAAATAGCTAAGTACGATAAATTAGCAAAACAATAAGCTGAAATTAAGCATGCTAGCCACTCTTACATATTTTTACAGCTGCATACAAAATCCACACATATTTAAATTACATTTATGACTATGATTTAGCTCATCAATATTTTTAATAAAGGCACATTTATGAAAAAGAGTTTAATTATGGTGATCTTGCTATCAGGCTGTGCATCACCAGGGATTGATCGGGCAGATCAAAATCAAGTTGTTAAACGTT
The DNA here is from genome assembly GCF_030407565.1 of Pseudoalteromonas sp. APC 3694. NCBI lineage: Bacteria > Pseudomonadati > Pseudomonadota > Gammaproteobacteria > Alteromonadales > Pseudoalteromonadaceae > Pseudoalteromonas > Pseudoalteromonas sp. APC 3694. Next base: position 38,901 of record NZ_JASDDE010000007.1, on the reverse strand, counting down.
ATTATGCGTCTGTTGAATCAATACAAAAAGTAACACTCTCCTCAGAAGTGGGAACTGGAATAGCTGCTGGTGCGGGGTTTGGCTTTGTAGATAGCTTGGATGGCAATAAAGAAGAAATGATTGGCGGCGCGATTGTTGGTGGACTAGTCGGTGGATTATTTACTGCTTTATTTGAAGGGGGTAATAGCGCGTATCAGTATAATTTATATGCTGCTGATGAAGGTGAATTTACCGTTATTCAAAAGAAAAAGCTCGATAAAAACACAAAATGTGTGCTCGTCAATGCTGCCAACAAGGTCACGCTCTCTACTACAGATACAAGCAATTGTGAAAAGAGTATAAAATAAAAAACCTCAGTTAAAACTGAGGTTTTTTTATTAATAACGTACAAACAAAAAGTACCGCTTATTTATTTCGCTGTGCGTTTTTTTGCGCTTTTTTAGCTTCTTTACGTTGTTGTAAAACAGCTTGTGCTTCGTTACCAATGTGGCCTTCACCGCGCGCTTGAGCAAGCTCTATTTGCTTTTGGCGCTCTGCAAAGCGAGCGCGTTGTTCATCGGTTACATTGTCAATACAGTGGTGACACGACACCCCTTCCATGTATTCTGGTTTTTGCTTTTCTTCTTCTGTGATAGGCATGCGACATGCATGACACTGATCGTATGAGCCTTTTTGTAAGTCATGATTTACCGCTACACGGTTATCAAATACAAAACACTCGCCTTCCCACATGGTTTCTTCTTTTGGCACTTCTTCTAGGTATTTTAATATGCCGCCTTCAAGGTGGTATACCTCATCAAAACCTTGCTCTTTCATATAGGCTGTTGATTTTTCACAGCGAATACCACCAGTACAAAACATGGCTACTTTATTATGTTTTGATGGGTCTAAGTTTTCTTTGGCCCACTGAGGAAATTCACGGAACGTTTTAGTGTTTGGGTCTACTGCGTTTTGAAACGTACCAATTTCAATTTCGTAATCATTCCGGGTATCAACAAGGATCACCTCTGGATCAGAAATAAGGGCATTCCATTCATGTGGCTTAACATAACTGCCCACTACTTTTAATGGGTCTACGCCTTCAACACCCATAGTCACAATTTCTTTTTTCAGCTTAACTTTTGTGCGGTAAAACGGGCATTCGTCATCAAATGATTCTTTGGTAACAATGTTGTCTAAATTTGGTTGGGTGTCTAACCACGCAAGTAAATTATCTATGCCTTCACGTTTTGCAGAGACAGTACCGTTAATCCCCTCTGCGGCAATTAATAAAGTGCCTCGTACTTCGTTTTGCTCCATTACATTGAGTAAAGGTTGGCGAAGTGCTTCAAAATCCGGTAGAGAAACAAATTTATACAGAGCGCAAACAACAAAGTGTTCGCTGGTTACATTATCTTTATGGACAGCAGTCATGGTATTCCTATTTTGCTTTTAAAACCCACAAGGGGCGTTTACCGAATCGTAAATCCGGCGCATATGGGGCGCATATTTTACGCTTTTTTTATTTAAATGCAAAAAAATGAATGATAATGCGCTTTTTACTGTTAGCGCAGTAGCTCAGTGGGCTATAATGCGCGGATAAATTTATACAGACTTGCTCATATTGGAGAAACATACATTGCACTTTACTGAACTTGGGATTGATACTCGCCTAGAAACACAATTAGCGCACCAAGGGATCACCCAGCCTACCGATATTCAAGCCCATGCTGTGCCAACGGCACTGGCGGGACATGACATTTTCGCTCAGTCAAAAACTGGGTCAGGCAAAACTTTAGCGTTTTTATTACCGGCTGTGCAACGTGTAATGAAACAAAAAGCACTCAGTAAACGTGATCCTCGTGTACTTATTGTTGCTCCAACTCGTGAGCTTGCGACCCAAGTTTTTACTCAACTTCGATTACTTATTGCCGGTACCAACATAAAGGCCGTTAAAATCCTCGGTGGCGAAAATTTTAACGACCAAATTAAAGCACTGCGTAACGACCCTCACTTTGTGGTCGCCACACCTGGGCGTTTAGCCGATCATTTAAAGCAACGTTCATTACAATTAAGTGGCCTAGAGTTACTTATATTTGATGAAGCTGACCGTATTTTAGATTTAGGTTTTACCGATCAACTTAAATTAATTAATGAACTGGCCGATCATCGTCTTCGTCAAACTTTATTGTTTTCGGCGACATTAGATCATGCTCAAGTTGATGCGTTATCGCGTAATTTATTAAAAAAACCAAAACAAATTATGCTCAGTGCAGCCAATGAGCAGCACAGTGATATTAAACAAACACTGTATTTAGCTGACCATCTTGATCATAAAGAAGCACTGCTTGAGCACTTTTTAAACCAAGATAACGTTGGCCAGTGCATTATATTTACTGCCACACGGGCTGATACCAGCCGTTTAAGTGAATCATTAAATAGTAAAGGCTTTAAATCTGTCGCATTAGCTGGGGATTTAACTCAAAGTAAGCGCCTTGATATTATGGATGCGTTTAGCCGTGAAAACTTTAAAATATTAATTACTACAGATGTTGCTTCGCGCGGTTTAGATTTACTCAGTGTTACCCATGTTATTAACTTTGATTTACCAAAACACGCAGAAGAATACGTTCATCGTATTGGTAGAACTGGTCGTGCTGGTTTTAAAGGTAACGCATTATCACTTGTGGGCCCTAAAGATTGGGCAAGTTACTTGGCAATAAAATCATTTTTAAATGATGAATTAACGTTTGCTGCTGTTGAGGGTTTAAAAGCGAAATTTAAAGGTATTAAAGAGAAAAAAGTAGCGCCAATTAAACCGACTAAAAAAGCAGTGACCGCGAATAAGCCACAGCCAAAACGAAAAGCAAAACCGAAAAAGCCAGCGGCCCCAATTAAAGCACCTCTTAATATTGATGGTGATACCCCGATGCGTCGTAAAAAAAAGCCTGAGCAGGAATAATTATGAGTTACCTAGGAACCACCCAAACCCTTTTTGTTAAAGAAGTCAGCAACGAAGGTGCCTATTTAGATGGGCATGACTTAGGTGAAGTTTTTTTACCTAAACATGAAATAAAACATGAGCTTGAAGCCGGCGATAGCATCAGTGTATTCACATTTTTAGATAATGCAAACCTGCCAACAGCCACAACTAAAAAGCCGCATGCTCAAGTGGGTGAATATGCCCTACTGCGTGTAAAAGAAATAAACAGCATAGGCGCGTTTTTAGATTGGGGCTTAGAAAAAGACGTACTCGCACCGTTTAATGAACAAAAACCACGTATGCAAGAAGGCTATTCATATTTAGTGCGTTTATATCTTGATAACGCCAGTCAGCGTATTTGTGCCTCAACTAACTTTAACCGTTTTTTATCAAAAGATGAGCCTCAGTATAGTCACTTACAAGAAGTTGACTTAATTGTTGCAGGCAAAACTGATATTGGTTACAAGGTGCTTATTGAAGAATCCCATTTTGGCGTCGTGTTTTACAACATGGTGTTTAAAAACCTGTTTGTTGGTCAAAAGCTAAAAGGATTTATTCAAAAAGTACGTGAAGACGGAAAAATTGACGTCATACTTGAAAAACCAGGCATGGGTAAAGTAAGCGAGCTTGGTGAAAAAATAATGGAAAAACTAAAGGATGAGGGTGGCATATTAGCCATAGGCGATAAGTCTGAACCTGAATTAATTAAAAAAGTGTTTTCGACCAGCAAAGCAAATTACAAAAAAGCCATTGGCGGTTTATTTAAACAAGGCTTAATTGATATTGAAGCTAAGTCTATTCGTTTAAAATAATTAAATAAAAAGCCACTTAAGTTTTATACCTAAGTGGCTTTTTAGTATCTGAAATTTATAACCTAATATTTTTATAAGGTAAGGTACAGCGAGAATATTCATTTGAGTATTCAATTAATTCTTTTTTAGAATCTAGATTTAACGGCGCTAGCCTAAAAACTTTTTCTGTACACTCATTTTGCATTTCATCATGTGTCGCAACACAGTCTCTGCTGCTAACATCTATTCCTGCTAACACACCTTCATTGGTGTAACACAGATGCTGGGCATAATTTTGAGCAATTTTTTTAAACTTGAATAAATCAACGGGGTAACCAGATACCAAGTCAGTAACGTTTGAAACATCATCATACATTTTAGTTGAAAAAACATATTTATTTACAGCAAAGCCACTAATGATAATTACAACTAAAAATATTATTATGCGCAAAGCAAATCCCTCACTGCACACCCATAATTTAAATGTAGCACAAAGAAAAGCAGTTGTAAGGAACTGCTCTCAATTATGCTAATTTTTAATTTAAGCTATTGATTCATTTACATCATTTAGTACTTTTACAGGGTTTTGTGCCTGAGTGATCGGACGCCCAATCACTAAATAGTCACTACCCGCTTCAATCGCTTCTTTAGGTGTCATAATACGTTTTTGATCGCCTGCATCACTGCCCGCTGGGCGAATACCTGGCGTAACTAATTTAAACTCTTTCCCTAAAGCAGCCTTTAAACTTTGCGCTTCTTGCGCGGAACAAACAACACCGTCAAGTCCTGCTTGCTTTGTTAATTTAGCTAAATGCATAACTTGCTCTTGGGGTGATTTAGTTATACCTAAACGCTCAAGTTCAGCTTCGTCCATGCTGGTTAATACAGTTACCGCAATCAGTAATGGCGCTTTATCGCCAAACTGCTCGAGTGCTTGTTTAGCTTTATGCATCATTTCATAACCGCCCGATGCATGCACATTGACCATCCATACACCCATTTTAGCCGCAGCAGTCACCGCTTTAGCAACGGTGTTTGGAATATCGTGAAACTTTAAATCTAAAAATACATCAAAACCTAAATCGACCAATTCTTTAACAAATGCAGAACCAAAATAAGTAAACATTTCTTTGCCCACTTTTAATCGACAGGTATCTGGTGATAACTGTTTTACAAATGCTAAAGCAGTTTGCTGATCATCATAATCAAGCGCGATAAGAATTTTTTTTGATTTTTCGAAAGACATAACTATCCTACTAGTGAGCGAAAAGTATAAAGATTAAAATCCGTCTAAGCCTCTGCTAGGCACAATGGTTTCCCAGTGTTTACATGAAGGGCAATTCCAATAAATGGTGTAGCTAGTAAAGCCACAATGCTGACATTGAAAGTCAGGTTTAGTGGCAATGTAAGAAGTAACAAGTTTATCGATTTGATTAAGTACATCTTTTGTATTTTTATTTTCTGTACTCATTAACTGTAATAAAAAACTAAAGCCACGAATAGTGGGCTGACGTTTTAAATTATCAGTTAAAAATTCAAAGGCTTGTTCAGTGTGTCCTTGCTCAAGCAAGGCTTGGCAATGCTGTATTTTTATCATCACTCCACCCTTTTCTAGTAACTCAGTAATGAGTTCATGAAATTGGTGAGTTAATTTTAATTGCTTATAGCTGTGAGCTAACTTTTCAATAAACAATGGCGCAAAAAAAGTAAATTGGCAGATTAATTCTCGCCAATAGTAAATTGCTTTGACGTAATCTTCTTTGGTATAAGCTGACAGTCCAAGCTCATATAAAGGCCTAATTGTTTTAAAGTTTAAGCTAATGGCTTTGCGCATAAGTTGTGGGTTATTACTGGCAATGGCATGCTCACAGTAAAAATTAGCGATGGCTTTAAAGTGTTGTTCTTTTGAAAAAAGCTCAGTATGCGCTTCAAACATATTAATGCCTTTTTGCCATTCACGGGTTTGTGAATATAAAGAAATTATCGGTTCGAGTGCATCTGCATGGCTATTTTTTACCAGCCATATTAAATGTTCTTCTGCGCTGTCTAATAAGCCAGCCATAATATAATCTTCGGCTAGTTCTAAACGGCTATTAGCGGCTTGTTTTTCGTTAAGACTTGGGTGTTTTAGCAGCAGTTCGTGAATTTTTATTGCGCGGTCAAGCTCACCACGACGGCGAAACATGGTGGCTAAAGTAGAATAATGTTCAACAGAGTCAGCAGCTACTTCGAGCAAATTAATTAAATGCTCAAGCCCCTGATCTTCTTCTCTGTCCAGTAAAAACTTTAAGCCTTTACTGTATTCAGAAGTAATTTGACGATTAAACTGATGAGCCTGATTTTTTGCACTGTTTTTCCCCATAATCCAACCATAACCGGCAGCAACGGGAAGCAGTAAAAACAACAGCTCAATCATAATTAGGTGTCTTTGTTGGCAATACGCTTTTTATTATCTTTTTCAGGCGTTAATTGCTTTTTTAAACGGTAATTTTGCCACTTTAATTGCGTGAACAATTTAAAACTCACAAAACAACCCACTACAACACCTAGCAAAAAGCAGATACTTATTATAACGGCTAAAGGTAATGTATTACTGGCTATTATGTAGTTAATTTGTGTTAATTGTGGGTTTTGAGAACCCAATACAAATGCACCAATTAAAAAAAGTGCCGCCAGAATAATTTTTAATACCTTGAACAAGTAACTACTCCAATAAGTTTACTAAGCAATGCTCTCGTTTACACGGTCACGTAGTTCTTTGCCTGGTTTAAAATGAGGTACATGCTTACCATCTAACTCTACAGTTTCACCTGTTTTAGGGTTACGGCCTGTACGAGGCGCACGGTAATGCAAAGAGAAACTTCCAAAACCTCGGATCTCAATACGATCTGAAGAAGATAATGAGCCGGCCATTTGTTCAAGAATTTCTTTGACAGCGTTCTCAACATCTTTCACAGGAATATGTGAATGTTGTTCAGCAAGTGTTTCTATCAGTTCTGACTTAGTCATAGCGTTTCCTTAAAAAGAAATAGTGGAAGGGCATAAACTGCCCTTCCAATTAAAAGACTATAATTAACTAGTCTTTTTGTGCATTTGCGAAAGCAGCTGCCATTGCGTTTTCAAACACTGGCTCTTCTTTCTTAAGCTTCTCTAGTACTTCTTTCTCTTCTGCTTCGAAAAGAGCTTTAACAGATAAGCTTAAAGTGCGGTTCTTACGATCAACACCAACGTATTTAACTTCAATCTCGTCGCCTACAGAAACAACAGTAGTTGCATCTTCAACGCGCTCTTGAGCGATATCAGCTACACGGATGTAACCTTCAACGCCTTCGATAAGTTCAACAGTTGCGCCTTTCGCATCAACTTCAGTCACTTTACCTTTAACAATAGCACCTTTTTTGTTTGCATCAAGGTAGTTATTGAATGGGTCAGCTTCGATTTGCTTAACACCTAGAGAGATACGTTCACGCTCTGGGTCAACTTGCAATACGATAGCAGTGATTTCGTCGCCTTTCTTGAATTCACGTACAGCTTCTTCGCCAGGTGTATTCCAAGAAATGTCTGAAAGGTGTACAAGACCATCAATACCACCGTCAAGACCGATAAAGATACCGAAGTCAGTGATTGATTTGATCTTACCAGTAACTTGGTCGCCTTTGTTTTGTAGACGAGCAAATTCCTGCCAAGGATTAGCAATACATTGCTTAAGACCAAGAGAAATACGACGACGTTCTTCGTCGATTTCAAGAACCATAACTTCAACAGTGTCGCCTAAGCTAACAACTTTAGAAGGGTGGATATTCTTGTTAGTCCAATCCATTTCAGAAACGTGTACTAGACCTTCAACGCCTTCTTCGATTTCTACGAAGCAACCGTAATCAGTAAGGTTAGTTACACGGCCAGAAAGTTTAGAACCTTCTGGGTAACGACCAGCGATAGCTGCCCATGGATCTTCGCCAAGCTGTTTAAGGCCTAGAGATACACGAGTTTTATCTTTGTCGAATTTAAGAACTTTAACTGCGATTTCGTCGCCAACATTAACGATTTCTGAAGGGTGTTTAACACGCTTCCACGCCATATCAGTAATGTGTAGTAGACCATCAACACCACCAAGGTCAACGAATGCACCGTAGTCAGTAAGGTTCTTAACGATACCTTTAACTTCTTGACCTTCAACAAGGTTAGCAAGAAGCTCTTCACGTTCTTGTGAGTTTTCTGATTCGATAACTGCACGACGTGAAACAACAACGTTGTTACGTTTTTGATCAAGCTTGATCACTTTAAATTCAAGCTCTTTGCCTTCAAGGTGAGTTGTGTCACGTACTGGACGAACATCAACAAGTGAACCAGGTAGGAAAGCACGGATTGAATCAACTTCAACTGTGAAACCGCCTTTAACTTTACCGTTGATAACACCAGTAACAGTCTCTTGCTCTTCACATGCTTTCTCAAGACGGATCCACGCTTCGTGACGCTTCGCTTTCTCACGAGAAAGGATAGTTTCACCGAAACCGTCTTCGATTGCATCTAGTGCAACATCTACTTCGTCGCCAACAGCAACTTCTAGTTCACCAGCAGCATTTTTGAACTGCTCTGCAGGGATAGCACTTTCTGATTTAAGACCAGCATCTACAAGTACAATGTTGTTCTCGATTGAGATTACTGTACCTTTAACGATAGAGCCTTGCTCTGCTTCAAAACCCTTTAAGCTTTCTTCAAATAACTGCGCAAAATTTTCTGACATACGAATATACGTCTCATATATTAATACCAATAAGCAACCATGCTGCATGGGGTTGTTAAAATAGCACTGGCATCCTGCTGGTGCATAAAATGTATTTAGCTTCGTTTAGGAAGCTTACCTTCTGAGATGCTCGCATCTAATAAAGTTATAACTTTATCAAAGACTTGCTGCGCGTTGAGTTCGCTAGTATCAAGCTCAATCGCATCCTCTGCAGGTACAAGCGGCGCAACGGCACGATTCATATCGCGATCATCACGTGCTTGAATGTCCTGTAATAGACCACTTAGTGTAACATTAAGCCCGCGCTCATTCAACTCAACAAAACGTCTGCGAGCACGTTCTTCTGCACTTGCGGTTAGAAATATCTTTAATGGCGCATCTGGAAATACCACAGTGCCCATATCGCGGCCATCGGCAATTAAACCGTTTTCTGTTCTAAACGCACGCTGGCGGCGAAGCAACGCTTCTCGAACACGCGGTAATGCGGCCACTTTAGACGCTGCAGCCCCCACTTCTTCATTTCGAATAGTGGTTGTGACATCTTCGCCTTCTAAAATAATCTTTCCTGCATTAGTGTCACTGTCTATCAAAAACTGCACATCAAGATTTGCAGCTAATGGGACGAGTGCTTCTTCGTTATCTAACGCAATTTGGTGATGAAGTGCTGCAAGTGATAGTACGCGATAAATTGCTCCGCTATCTAACACATCCCAGCCTAATTTTTCAGCCAATAGGCGACAAACAGTTCCTTTACCAGAACCACTTGGGCCATCTACGGTGATTACGGGCATTAATAACTCCGGCATTTAAAACCTCCTTCAATGCACACCAAAATAAACCGCCACATTATACGCCAATTAATAAAGATTATCCGCTTTTAGTATGTAACTTTTTATAAATACTTATAAATAGCCTATTTACTGACAGATGCTAACACTTTGAAAAATGTTGGGAATGTCTTATAAGTACAGGCCGGATCGTTAATCGTTATGGGCTTACCCCCTACTGCCACCATTGCAAAGCACATGGCAATACGGTGATCGTCGTAGGTATCTACAGCCACATTATTAAAATGTTTTGGCGGTGTGATCTCAATAAAGTCGTGCCCTTCAACCACGTCAGCCCCTACTTTTTTAAGCTCGGTGGCCATTGCATGTAAACGGTCAGTTTCTTTTACCCGCCAGTTATAAATATTACGAATAGCGCTTGGCCCTTTAGCAAACAAGGCAACAGTCGCCAAGGTCATGGCAGCATCAGGTATCGCATTAGCATCTATATCGATACCGTTAAGCTCGCCTTTACGAACAACTAAACGCTCGTCATACCAATCAATTTTGGCACCCACTTGCTCCATCACTTTAGCAAAACCAATATCACCTTGAACTGATTTAGCGCCGACGCCTTTAATTTCTATTTCGCCACCGGCAATTGCTGCAGCAGCAATAAAATAAGACGCCGATGAAGCATCACCTTCAACCATTATGCGCTCAACAGCTTGGTATTGCTGTGCACTTTTAACGAAGAACGTAGTGTAATTATCATGCTCAACAGTTACACCAAAACGCGCCATTACATCCAGCGTAATATCAATATAAGGCTTAGAGACTAAGGTGCCTTTAATTTTAATGTGTGTATCGCCTTTAAATAACGGCGCAGCCATAAGCAGCGCCGTTAAAAATTGACTTGAAATACTGCCGTCAATTTCGACTTCACCACCGGATATTTGCCCACCGATAATTTTAAGTGGTGGGTAATCTTTATTTTTTAAATAACTTACATTACCACCCAAGGCTTGTAAAGCATCAACTAAATGCCCTATAGGGCGCTCTTCCATGCGCGGCTCACCAATTAACTCATACTCACCAGCAATCGCACTCAGTACTGCCGTTAATGGCCGATACGCTGTACCTGCATTACCTAAAAACAACGGCTCAGTTGGCGTATTAAACACGCCACTCACGCCCTCTACGGTTGCTACGGTGCGCTCAGTATTAAGCGTTACATTAACGCCTAAGTGCTTTAACGCACCCAACATATGGCGAATATCGTCGCTGTCGAGTAAGTTTTCAACAACCGTGGTGCCGTTAGATAATGCTGCTAATAATAAAATTCGGTTTGATAAACTCTTTGAGCCCGGTAATGTCACACTGCCATTCACTTGTGAAATAGGGGCTAAGGAAAGTTGCTCCATTAACTATTCTCCTTAGCGAAGTTAGCCATAAAGTCAACTAAGGCTTGTACACCTTCCAATGGCATCGCGTTATAAATACTGGCGCGCATCCCGCCAACAATACGATGACCTTCAAGCGCTAACAAGCCCGCTTCTTTTGACTCTTTAACAAACTTATCATTTAAGCTTTCATCAACCAGCCAAAAAGGTACATTCATACGTGAACGGCAATGCTTCGCTACTTTATTGGTATAAAAATCTGAACCATCAATAAAATCATAAAGCAGCTGCGCTTTGGCAATATTATGAGCTTCCATGGCTTTTACACCCCCGGTTTGCTCAAGCCATGCAAATACTTCTGCCGCTAAATACCAAGCAAAAGTCGGTGGGGTGTTAAACATGCTGCCTTGTTTTGCTTCAAGGGCGTAATCTAAAATACCCGGCTTGGCGAGCCCTTCACGCTCAAGTAGCGTTTTGCGAACAATCACAATAGCAATGCCCGACGGACCGATATTTTTTTGTGCACCCGCGTAGATTAAATCAAATTGATTAACGTCAATTTCGCGCGATAGAATAGTCGACGACATATCGGCGACAATCGGTGCTGTTGGGTGACTAGGTACATCAAAAATCTCTAGACCATCTACAGTTTCATTTGGGCAGTAATGAATATATGCAGCATCGGCTGGTAAAACCCAATCGGCTACCTGCTTGATAGAAAATAAACCGTTATCATCATTACGTACGTCAATTGTGTGAGTTTGAGTAAACTTATCGGCTTCGTTGGTTGCACTTTTTGACCAAACGCCATTTTCACAATAAACTGCTTTTTTACCGTTAACATGAAGGTTTAAAGGTACGGCACTGAATTGACCTCGACCACCACCGTGCATAAATAGCACTTCAAACTCGTCACTTATATTCATTAAACGACGCAGGCTGGCTTCACATTTAGCGGTTAATGCTAAAAATTCATGACTACGATGACTTATTTCCATCACCGATACACCAAGACCTTGCCAGTTTAAAAACTCTTTTTGTGCCTTTTGCATAACAGCCGGTGGTAACATTGCAGGGCCTGCACAAAAATTATAAATACTCATTACCTTTTCCTCATTCCAGTAATTTACTGTTTAACTTGAACTAATACCAATCCGCAATAATACTTAATCATTTTACGGGGCTAAACGTGTCGCTACCTGCGTTAAAAAATTCTCATTTAGAACAACTAAATAGCAAATTTTTTGCCTAGCTATCAAGACGTTTTTCCAGCCTCAAAATAGACCACTTAATTAAGTGAATTGGTATTAAACTAATTCAAGTGTCTTTAGTTTTTTTCAACCACATAAAAAAAGCGGCCAAGGCCGCTTTTTTCAATCTCAATTATTCTGAAGGAGGATTGTCATCCGCTACTTCATCTATAACTGTATCTACTGTTTCAACGTCTTCGATATCAATCAAGTCACTTTCAGTCACTTCAATCTCTTCTATACGTTGTAAACCAACTACTTGCTCTTCGTCAATAGTTCTGATCAAAATAACACCTTGGGTGTTACGTCCAACCGTAGAAACTTCATTAACGCGAGTTCGTACTAAGGTACCACGATTCGAAATAATCATTATTTCGTCGTTGTCATCAACTTGAACAGCACCAACAACGGCACCATTACGCTCACTCACCTTAATTGATACAACACCTTGTGTTGCACGACTCTTAGATGGGTAGTCTTCAAGTTGAGTACGCTTGCCGTAACCATTTTCTGTTACTGTTAATATTGCACCGTCATTCTTAGGTACAATCAGTGATACAACACGTTGTTCGTCTGGCATCTTAATACCACGAACACCCGTTGCAGTACGACCCATAGGGCGTACACCTTTGAAGCGAATCTCAGGCTTACCTTCTTCATCAAGAACAGGGTTACCATTTTCATCAACTACCGTGGTTTCTTCAGCTTCTTTAAAGCGTACAACTTTACCCGCATCAGTGAACAACATAATTTCGTTGCTACCATCGGTAATATCAACACCAATTAAGCTATCACCTTCGTTTAAGTTAACGGCAATAATACCGCTAGCACGTTGACGGCTGTATGCAGTCAATGGTGTTTTCTTAACCGTACCAAATGCTGTCGCCATAAAGATGTATTTATCATCTTCATAATCGCGTACCGGCAAAATAGCAGTAATACGTTCATCTGCTTCAAGCGGTAATAAGTTAACAATTGGCTTACCGCGCGCTGCGCGACTTGCAAGTGGTAACTGATACACTTTAAGCCAATATAATCGACCCGCTGTAGAGAAACAAAGAATAGTATCGTGCGTATTGGCAACAAGTAGACGTTCAATGAAATCTTCATCTTTCATCTTGGTTGCTGACTTGCCTTTACCACCACGACGCTGCGCTTCGTAATCACTTAACGCTTGATACTTAACGTACCCTTCGTGTGATAAGGTCACAACCACGTTCTCTTCGTTAATTAAGTCTTCAAGGCTAATATCGTGTGCAGCTGCATTAATTTCAGTGCGGCGCTCATCACCATATTGTTCTTTAATTTCAACTAACTCATCACGAATAACTTCCATTAAACGTTCTGGATTTGCCAAAATGAATAATAACTCGGCAATCAACTCAAGTAATGATTGATATTCGGTAAGAATTTTTTCGTGTTCAAGACCAGTAAGTTTGTGTAAACGTAAGTCTAATATTGCTTGAGCTTGTTGCTCAGAAATATAGTACTGACCATCACGAATACCAAGCTCGCTTGCTAACCAATCTGGGCGTGCCACGTTGTCTTCGCCTGCTTTATCAAGCATGGCTTTAACATTACCTAATTCCCATGGACGCGCTGTTAATGCAACTTTTGCTTCAGCAGGTGTTGGCGACTTACGAATAAGTTCGATAATTGGGTCAATGTTAGCCAGTGCAATCGCTAAACCTTCTAGCGTATGCGCACGATCGCGAGCTTTGCGTAAATCAAACACCGTACGACGGGTAACAACTTCACGGCGGTGAATAATAAACTCTTCAAGCATTTCTTTTAAGTTGAAACACTTAGGTTGGTTATTAATTAACGCAACCATATTCATACCAAACACAGTTTGTAACTGAGTTTGTGAATAAAGGTTGTTTAAAATAACTTCACCTACGTCACCACGTTTGATCTCGATAACGATACGCATACCGTCTTTATCTGATTCATCACGTAATGCGCTGATCCCTTCAATTTTTTTATCTTTAACTAGCTCGGCGATTTTTTCAATCAAACGTGCTTTGTTAACTTGGTAAGGGATTTCATGAACAATAATCGTTTCGCGACCCGTCTTTTCATCGGTTTCGATGTCAGCACGCGCACGCATGTACACTTTACCACGACCGGTTTGATAAGCTTGTTCAATGCCTTTTTTACCGTTAATAATCGCCGCAGTTGGGAAATCAGGCCCAGGAATGTAATCCATTAACTCAGTAATGGTCAATTCAGGGTTTTGAATAAGCGCTAAACAGCCATTCACGACTTCTGTTAAGTTATGTGGCGGGATATTTGTCGCCATACCAACCGCAATACCCGATGAACCATTTACTAATAGGTTAGGTATTTTAGTGGGTAACACATCAGGAATTTGCTCTGTGCCATCGTAGTTAGGCACAAAATCAACCGTTTCTTTTTCAAGATCGGCTAATAATTCGTGCGACATTTTTGCCATACGTACTTCTGTATAACGCATTGCCGCTGCTGAATCACCATCAACCGAACCAAAGTTACCCTGACCATCTACTAGCATGTAACGCAGTGAGAATGGCTGAGCCATACGTACGATGGTGTCATAAACTGCACTGTCGCCGTGTGGGTGGTATTTACCGATTACGTCACCGACCACACGGGCCGATTTTTTGTAAGGCTTGTTCCAGTCATTACTAAGCTCGTTCATTGCAAACAAGACGCGGCGGTGAACAGGTTTTAAACCGTCACGTACGTCTGGTAATGCACGTCCTACAATTACACTCATGGCGTAATCTAAGTAGGAGTTTTTTAACTCGTCTTCAATATTGACTGGCAGAATTTCATTGGCGAGATCAGTCATTTGATATCACATTCCTTCAGTATCAGCTCTTAACAACCCATTATTAGGTATTAAGAGTGTTTGTTATTATTTCTAAGCAACCATGCTATCACAATTAATTTTAATTTACAGGCGCAAAACTTTGCGATTTATCAATTTAGCCCTATATAATGGCCTCAGATTGACGAGGAAGTATTTTATGACCGAACATCAAAATGTAGATAACGCAGAAATAGCAAAGTTTGAAGCCATCGCAGAACGTTGGTGGGATTTAGAAGGCGAATTTAAGCCGCTTCACGAAATTAATCCATTACGATTAGATTTCATCGCAGACAAAACTAAAGGATTATTTGACAAAGAAACCCTCGATGTAGGATGTGGCGGCGGTATTTTAAGTCACAGCATGGCGCGAATGGGGGCAAAGGTAACAGGTATCGATATGGGGCAAGAGCCTTTAACTGTCGCTAAGTTACACAGTTTAGAAACAAGTGTACCCGTTGAATATATAAAAGTACCTGCTGAACAATTTGCTGATGAGCACCCTGAGCGCTTTGATGTGATTACTTGTATGGAAATGTTAGAACATGTCCCCGACCCTGCTTCTATTATCCATGCAGTCGCTAAATTAGCAAAACCTGGGGCCGATGTATTCTTCTCCACCCTTAATAAAACCCCTAAAGCTTACTTATACGCTATTGTCGGCGCAGAAAAACTGTTAAAAATGGTGCCAGAAGGTACCCACGACCATAAAAAGTTCATTAAACCTGCGCAATTAATTGCATGGGCAGAACAAGCAGGGTTAAAGGTACGTGCCAGTGCAGGATTAAGTTACAACCCACTCTCAAAGCAATATACGGTTAATGATGATGTTAGCGTAAATTATATGCTGCACTTTGAGAAGTTAGCGTAATGACAAGCTCGCAAACACCTACTAGCCCAATTGAATATCAAGCATTGCTATTTGACTTAGATGGCACTTTACTTGATACCGCTGATGATTTAGGCGCTGCACTTAATAGTGTGCTGCATAATCACCAACAACCACAAGTGGGCAGTGATATATATCGGCCCGCAGCTTCAAATGGTGCAGCAGCATTACTTGCTGCTGGTTTTAAAGAAGGCTGGGGGCAACAATCGCAAGAGCAGCTTTTAGCAGAGCTAGTTGCATACTACGCTGCCAATATTGCCACCCATACCCAATGCTTTGTAGGTATAGAACAGTTACTCATTGCCCTTGATAATAAAGGGATCCCGTGGGGCATTATGACCAATAAGCCTGGCTTTTTAACCGATCCTTTAGTCAAGGCGATTCCTGCATTAAAAAATGCGCAAATTGTGATAAGTGGTGATACCTTAGCTGAATCTAAGCCCTCACCCCTTCCTTTATTACATTGTGCTGAGCAAATGAGTGTTGATCCTTCGCGCTGCCTATATATAGGTGATGCGCTGCGAGATATACAAGCAGGTAAAGCAGCGAATATGCACACCGCTACCGCACTGTGGGGATATGTACCGAGTGTGGACGAGGCATTAGCTTGGAATGCAGATTTTAATTGGCATAGCCCTATAGATGCTTTCAACCACATATAGTGCCATACTAATTTATAAACACTACATATTGTGATTGTGTTAGTTTTTATGCAAAGCTTGATGATAAAAAAAGCAGACAAAATTTATTTTTAAAAAGCGTAAATTTAATCTTTCCTTAGTTGATTTTTACAAATTTCAACTTAACCGAATGATCAAAGGTTAATGCCTACTAACACAATTACGTTATCCCAACGTTATCCACAATCAGAGCGGTTTCTGTCCCTTGCAAAAGATCACAGACCACACTATCTTGTGATCTCTAATTTGAACAACACCAGATATTGTGGCTAAATGTTATTCAATTAAATTTACCTATGCGGTAGAAATAACAATAAAAGAATAGGCACTGGGCGTTTTGAGTGCACTCATTGGTCAAAAATATTTAATTCCCAAGGAATACAGGCAAAACTATGAACCAACAGTTATCTGTAAGCAAACGTGACGGCCGTAAAGAGCCACTTGATCTAGACAAGATCCATCGCGTTATTGAATGGGCCGCCGAAGGTTTAAACAATGTTTCGGTTTCACAAGTTGAACTTAAATCACATATTCAATTTTATGACGGTATTCGTACTAAAGATATTCATGAGACGATTATCAAAGCCGCTGCGGATCAGATCTCAAAAGAATCACCTGATTATCAGTATCTTGCTGCTCGTTTAGCTGTATTCCATTTACGTAAAAAAGCGTATGGCCAATTTGAGCCACCGCGTCTTTTTGACCACGTTACTAACATGGTTGAACAAAAACGCTACGACGCCCATTTGCTTGTTGATTACACAGAGCAAGAACTTGATGAACTAGATACTTACTTAGATCATTCACGCGATCTTAACTTTAGCTACGCAGCAGTAAAGCAGCTTGAAGGTAAATACTTAGTACAAAACCGTGTAACCGGTGAAATTTACGAAAGCGCGCAGTTTTTATATATATTAGTAGCAGCAAGCTTATTCTCAGATTATCCACGTGAAACGCGTATTGATTACATCAAACGTTTTTACGACGCGGTTTCACTATTTAAAATTTCTTTGCCTACACCAATTATGTCGGGTGTGCGTACGCCAACGCGTCAGTTTAGCTCATGTGTACTGATTGAGTGTGGCGACAGCTTAGATTCAATTAATGCGACTTCATCAGCCATTGTTAAATACGTTTCTCAACGTGCTGGTATTGGTATAAATGCCGGACGTATTCGTGCATTAGGTAGCCCTATTCGTAACGGCGAAGCGTACCACACAGGCTGTATTCCGTTTTATAAGCACTTTCAAACAGCGGTTAAAAGCTGTTCGCAAGGCGGTGTACGTGGCGGTGCAGCTACTTTATTCTACCCGCTTTGGCACTTAGAAGTAGAAAATCTGCTGGTACTTAAAAATAACCGTGGCGTTGATGATAACCGCGTACGTCATCTAGATTATGGTGTGCAGTTTAATAAACTAATGTATTCGCGTTTAATTAAAGACGATTACATCACGTTATTCAGCCCATCTGATGTGCCTGGCCTTTACGATGCATTTTTTGAAGACCAAGACGAGTTTGACGCGCTATATGTAAAATATGAGCAAGACGAGTCAATTCGTAAAAAACGCATTAAAGCCATTGAACTGTTTTCTATGTTTGCTCAAGAACGTGCCAGCACCGGTCGTATTTACTTGCAGAACGTTGACCACTGTAATACACACAGTCCGTTTATCTCAAAAGTGGCGCCTATACGTCAATCTAACTTATGTTTAGAAATTGCTTTACCGACTAAGCCTCTTAGCAACGTGAATGACGAAGAAGGTGAAATTGCCTTGTGTACATTGTCTGCATTTAACTTAGGTGCCATTGAGTCACTTGATGAACTAGAAGAGTTAGCTGAGCTTGCAGTACGTGCACTTGATAACCTACTTGATTTCCAAGACTACCCTGTACCTGCAGCTAAAAATGCCACTATGGGGCGTCGTACGCTAGGCATAGGTGTTATTAACTACGCCTATTACTTAGCTAAAAACGGTAAGCGTTATTCAGATGGCAGCGCAAATGCTCTAACGCACAAAACGTTTGAAGCAATTCAGTACTACCTAATGAAGGCATCTAACGAACTTGCTAAAGAGCGTGGAGCATGTCCTAAATTTAACGAAACTACATACTCGCAAGGTATTATGCCAACCGATACGTACAAACGTGATTTAGACAAGATTTGTGATGAACCACTGCATCTTGATTGGGATACATTACGTGCCAGCATTAAAGAGCATGGTATGCGTAACTCCACGCTGAGTGCATTAATGCCATCAGAAACGTCATCGCAAATCTCAAATGCAACTAATGGTATCGAGCCACCGCGTGGTCACATTAGTGTTAAAGCAAGTAAAGACGGTATTTTAAAGCAAGTTGTTCCTGACTACGAACGCCTTAAAGATAACTACGAATTACTGTGGGATATTCCATCAAACGATGGTTACTTACAATTAGTAGGCATAATGCAGAAATTTATCGACCAAACAATTTCAGCAAATACTAATTATGATCCAAATAGATACGAAGGCGGTAGAGTACCTATGAAAGTCTTATTAAAAGACTTACTTGGTGCATACAAACTAGGTGTTAAAACACTTTACTACCATAATACCCGCGATGGCGCATCAGATGCTCAAGAAGACACTCCAGAAGTGGAAGATGATGATTGTGCAGGCGGCGCGTGTAAAATTTAATAGTTAAACTTAAAGCGGGCGCCTTGCCCGCTTTGTCCTGATAGTCTTAGTGATAGTTTTTTGAGTGATAAACATGTCTTATACTACTTTTAGCAGAAATCATAATAACCAAATGCAAGAGCCAATGTTTTTTGGTCAAACCGTTAACGTGTCACGTTACGATCAACAAAAATACCCTATTTTTGAAAAACTAATTGAAAAACAATTGTCTTTCTTTTGGCGACCTGAAGAAGTTGATGTAAGTAAAGACCGTTTAGACTTTCAAGCGCTTCCCGAACACGAAAAGCATATATTTTTAAGCAACTTAAAATACCAAACGTTGCTTGATAGTGTTCAAGGCCGCTCACCTAACGTAGCATTACTTCCTATCGTATCAATTCCTGAACTAGAAACGTGGATTGAGACATGGGCGTTTAGTGAAACTATCCACAGCCGTTCTTATACGCATATTATTCGTAACGTAACTCAAGCGCCTGAACTCATTTTTGATGACATTGTTAGCAATGACAAAATTAGTGAGCGTGCCGATGCGGTAACTACTTATTATGATGACCTAATCAATTCTGTATCGCTTTACAACCTATACGGTGAAGGCAAACACGAAATTAATGGCCAAACCGTAGTAGTTAATTTATTTGAGCTGAAAAAGAAATTGTACTTGGCCATGATGTCAGTGAACATCCTTGAGGCTATTCGCTTTTATGTGAGTTTTGCCTGTTCATTTGCGTTTGCAGAGCGTGAATTGATGGAAGGTAATGCTAAAATTATAAAGCTTATTGCCCGTGATGAAGCACTTCACCTTTCAGGTACTCAGCATATTTTAAATATCATGCAAGATGGCAAAGATGACCCTGAAATGGCGATTGTTGCCGCACAATGCCGTGAAGAAGCAATTAAGATGTTTGTTGAAGCCGCAGAGCAAGAAAAAGAATGGGCCGAGTACCTATTCAAAGATGGCTCGATGATTGGTTTGAATAAACACATTCTATGTCAGTACGTTGAATATATTACCAATGCGCGTATGACCGCGATTGGTCTGCCTGCACAGTTTGAAAACAACAGTAACCCTATTCCATGGATCAACTCATGGTTAGTGTCTGACAATGTGCAAGTTGCTCCTCAAGAGGCCGAAATAAGCTCATACTTAGTTGGTCAAATTGATTCACAAGTAGATGCCGATGAGTTTGGTGACTTTGATTTATAATGACTGATAGAACGACTGCAAGTATTACGCTTGCAGATAACAGCCAGCGTATTGATTTTACCGCTGGCTGCCCTTCTCTTTTACATTGCCTAGAATCAAATAAGATTGATGCCGCTTACCAATGCCGTGAGGGATATTGCGGTGCGTGTCGAGCAACACTTGTCTCTGGTAAAGTTAATTACAATGAAGAGCCGTTAGCGTTTGTTCGCGATGGTGAAATACTCTTGTGTTGCTGCAAACCAAATGGTGATATCAGTATTAATTTAAAGTAACTAACTCACATTAAGCGTATTTAACAGCACGAGAATAATATATAACAGCTAGGTTTGTACCAAACCTGTTTGCCGTGTTTTTAAACTCAAACACGCCTACTAGTACAGTGTTATTTACTCTGAATATTCTGCAGGCACAAATCGGTAATGGCCCGTAATTGTATACGCAAAAAGCATATCGCTCATTTCTGGTCCACGACCAATATTATGCACAATAAGCGGGTTGCCGCTGCCCTGTTCTATTTCATTAACGACCATACCAATATGCGGTAAATTACCTGGCAGCATCCAAGTCACTATGTCACCGGCTTTATAATCCTCTGCATTAAGCGATTTACTTAACACTTTTGCATGGCGCTCAAAGTAAACTTGTAAGTTAGGCACACGTCGATGATCAATATTTTTATCTGGCTTGGTTAATCCCCAAATACGCTTAGAAGGATATGCTCGAAAATTGTTCTGCATGTCTTCATGTACTAATTTTTGCAAATCAATACCAAGCTGTCGGTACGACCTAATTAAAACATCGGTACACACACCAATATTAGCGGGCACATCACCACCTGGGTACTCAAGCTTATGATAGGCACCATCGTAAGTTACTGGTTGTGTTGTTCTATGGATTAATGCATTAACGATATCATCATCAAAAGAGCTCGCCTGCACCTTAAAGGCAAATAGAGCTAGTGAATAAAACAAAAAACGTGACATATAAATTCCTTTTATAATAGTAATTAACTAAAGCTGTTGAATAATATAATCAGGAATATTAAATTTATTTCCATTACTGGTATAGTGCGCATCAAGTTTATAGGCCATTATTTCAAGTGGAGCATCATTGTAACCACAGGTTTGGATTTCATTGATGTAACGCATTATAAAAGCGTGCGCACCGAGTTCACGCCATTGAACTACATGTGCAAGCTCATGAAAATGTACTCTTAAATTATCCACAGCGCTAGGTAATATATAATATGTATTTTTATAGGTTATTCCAGCTACATCCATATCAATAAAATTGCTTAAACCAAGTTCACGTAAACCTGTAAAGTCAGGTTTAGGAATTTTATCAACAACTACATAAAATGCAGTTTTCAAAAATTCATTTGGGTAAAAGCCCTCAAACTCGTTAGCAAATTTTTCACAGCATATTCTTTTATGTGCATACTCGCTATTCGTTTTATCAATCCATTGTTCTATTTGCGCTAGCATTTTTTCTCCAAAAAATTACTCGGTAAGTTATTAATAAATATTTTATGAAGTTGAACTTTATCTTCTTCATAAAAAAGCGCCAAGTGTATAACTACTGGCGCTGATTATTAATAATGACTATAAAGTTTCCTAACCTTCTTCTTCAACCAGTGACTCTAATAGCTCATGGATCTCTGACTTTAATTCTTTATCTTCAATTTTATTCGCACTGACTTTAGCATCTTGTAGGTTTTTAATCGCCGCTTCTTTGTCACCCAGCTCAAGCTGTAAAGTAGCCATAGAAAATGCAACCGACGACATATGATCTTTGTTATTGATTTCAATCGACTTCTGTAATGCTTTTTCATAAGTCTCAATAGCGTCTTCTAGCTCTTCGGTAAAATCTGCTAAAGTTTCCCACTGTACAGGGTGATCTTTAGCGGTATTTTCGTTTTCAATACAAATTGCTTTGAGCTCTGCATATAAAGATTCGAATTGTTTAGTATCATTCTTATTGGCAGCTGCCATCAGCTTTTCTGCTAAATCGTGAACCGCTTTGTATACTTTAGTATTCATAATTACTTGCTACCTTAATTAATGCGCCTTTTTAATTTTTTACAGCGCTGTATCCGAAACATATGTCTTAATAGTACATTATTATTAAGCGCCGCGTTGTTACAAAAGTATTATAAGCAACAATAAACGCTGTTTAGTTTATTGACGTGGATATTAGGGTGCTACACTTAATGCCTACTATAAAAAGCAACAGTTAATATCTACCCTATGCAAAATTGCAATCAATGCGGTAAGTGCTGCACAAAATACGGTGCGGCAGATTTAGATACTAATCAGGATGAAATTCAAATGTGGGCGTTATTCAACCCTGAAATATTTCAATACGTTAAAAACGATAAATTATGGTTTGACCCAACAACGGGTGAGCAATTAACGCAATGCCCATTTTTAGAGCTTGCCAATAAAGCATCTCCTGAAGAAAAAGATAAATATACTTGCAGTATTTATCATGACCGACCCCAAGATTGCAGGCATTATCCAAGCTTAATTTCAGAAATGATAAACGATGAATGTGAAATGCTTGAACCAGTTGATAAGCAAAATCATTTTAGAGCACAAAAAAAGTTAGACATACTGATGATAGACAGCCGCTCCTAAATTTAACTGTAATAATGCCGTGCTAAATTAAATTTATCGCTCTCTTGTGTTATTAAACGCAAATTTTAAAGTTATAGTATAACATTGTTGATAGCATAATTTTGTAGTGTTATATTATATCACAACATAACAACCAAGAATTGAAGTAACTATGACTAAGCTAACACTCATATCCTCAGCACTACTGTCTGTTTTGTGTTCTCACTCTGCACTTGCAGCGACGATTAACGGCACGGTAACAGATACAAAAAAGCAACCCATTGCCAATGCCACGATTCATGTTCATGGTAAGTCAAAAAGCGTGCAAAGTAATGCACAAGGCCAGTTTAGTATTGACATAGATGCTAAAAGTCAATTACATATCAGTAAAGATAACTACCTAGATTCTCGTATATCGCTTGAAAATACAGACAACACTATTAATGTTACTTTAAAGCCAACTTCGGTTGAAACTGTGGTTGTATATGCCTCAGCCCTGCATAAAAATAGCTTAGAAATGATTTCACCAGTAAGTGTGCTATCAGGCGATGAGCTAAAAAATAAAGCTAAGCCGACGCTAGGTGAGACACTTAAAGGAATACCAGGAGTAAACGCGAGTTATTTCGGCCCTGTCTCTTCAAGTCCGATTATTCGTGGCCTAGGTGGTCCTCGTGTTAAAATTACTCAAAACGGTTTAGATAGCAGTGATGCATCACGTATTGGTCCAGATCACGCAACATCAAGTGATAGCTTAGCCGCTGAACAAATTGAAGTACTACGAGGCCCAAGCACCCTACTATATGGCTCTGGTGCGATTGGCGGTGTAGTAAATGTGGTTGATAACCGTATTCCAACCAATAATATTGACGCACTCTCGGGAGCGGCGCAATACACACACGATACCGTTTCAAATGCGAACACTTATGCGGCAAAATTAGAAACAGGCAGCAATAATTTTAATTTTCATTTTGATGGCACCAAACGCAGTGGTGATGACTATCAAACGCCTCGCTTTAACCTACCGGATGAACATGAAGAAGGTGAATTACACATTGAGGGCGATGAAGAAACAGCCACTTCAGTTGAAAATACCTTTATCGACAGTGAAACAGTAAACTTTGGTACCAGCTATGTCGGTGAGCATTTAACTGTTGGCTTTTCATACGGCAATATTGAAACAGATTATGGCATTCCTGGGCATTCACATGATCACGGTCATGCCCATGAAGAAGAAGGCGATCATGAAGCGCACGCAGATGAAGAACACGCAGAAACTCCCGTTTATGCTCATTTAGAGCAAGATCGTTGGCAAGGACTGGTAAGTTATGCATTTCATGATAACTGGATTGAATCGATTAATCTTCGTCTTGGCTACACCGACTATACGCACAGTGAAATTGAAGATGGCGCGATTGGCACCACGTTTAGTAACGAAACCACAGAAGCACGTTTAAATGTAGAGCATCAGTTAGGCCAATGGCATGGCATGATTGGCTATCACTATAGTGAATCGGATTACGATGCAATTGGCGAAGAAGCGTTTACGCCTGCAAGTGTCACTACCACCCATGCGTTATATCTACTTGAAGAACGCACATTTGGCGATGTCACCGTAGAGCTTGGCGCCCGCCTAGAAGATTATGATATCAAAAGTGATGTGGATACGCATCAGCATAGCCATGATGACGAACCTGTATCAGCAGATGAAACAGTTAACTACACCCAAAGCTTTACTAATCTAAGTGCCTCAGCAGGTGCGATTTGGGAGTATATGCCAAGTCACAACCTAGCCGTTAGCTTATCACATTCAGAGCGTGCACCGCTTTCAGCGGAGCTACTCTCTAATGGTGTGCATATTGCTACCGGAACTTACGAACTTGGCTTGGGTTACCATATTGAAGGTAACGAAGCGCATTTTGAGCCTGAAGAAATTAAACAAGAAACATCAACTAATCTAGATATTAGTTTACGTCGTTTTAGTGGAGACTTTGGTTACACTGTCAACTTCTTCTATAACGACATTAAAAACTTTTATTATCAGCAAAACACAGGATTAGTGTTTGATGAAATGGATGGTTTTGAACCTGCTGCCATTGGTCACAGTGACGCAATTGATGTTTATCAGTTCACAAGTAAAGATGCTGAGCTGTATGGTTTTGAATTTGATGTATATTATCAAATAAACCCCAGCGCCATGGTAAAAGTATTTGGTGATTCTACTCGCGCCAAACTAAAAGATAATGAAGGAAATTTACCACGCATTCCTGCTAATAAATTGGGTTCAGAACTGCAATACACCCTAGGTAGCGCACAATTTACCTTAACAGGAACCCATTATTTTGAGCAAAATGATATTAGTGCATACGAAACAGCAACAGATGGCTATACATTAATTGATTTACAAGCTAATTATCAGCTTGATTTAGGTGCCGTTGACACTCAGCTTTACCTAAGTGTTGATAACATTACTGATGAACTTGGTTTTGTACATAGCTCATTTATTAAAGACACAGCGCCACTTCCTGGACGTAACTTCCAATTTGGGGTTAGAGGCTACTTTTAAACAAAGATCAGTTTAATAAGACAATAAAAAACCGCATTCATATTAATGAATGCGGTTTTTTCATAACTAAAATGTTATGTACGTTCTAATTAAAGAATTGCGTGTAACTCAACGTCAAATACTAGAGTTGAGTAAGGCGCGATTGCAGCACCGGCACCACGTTCACCATAAGCAAGCTCATGAGGAACGTATAAACGCCATTTAGTACCTACTGGCATCATTTGTAATGCTTCAGTCCAACCTTTGATCACGCCACCTACTGGGAATTCAGCAGGTTGACCGCGCTCGTATGAGCTATCAAAAACAGTACCGTTTACTAAAGTACCGTGGTAATCAACACGTACTGTAGACTCTGCAGTTGGCTTTTCGCCTTCACCTGTTGCAAGTACTTCGTACTGAAGACCTGACTCAGTAACTGTAATTTCAGGACGTTTTGCGTTTTCTTCTAAAAATGCAATACCTTCAGCAGCCAATACTTTAGCTTCTTCTTCACGACGAGCTTGGATCTCTTCGTTGATTTTCTCAAATGCAGCTTGGATCTCAGGGATCTCTACTTGAAAAGCACTGCCTGCATACGCATCTTTCATGCCTTCAAATACTGAATTTAAGTTTAAACCTTCAAAAGGGTTAGCCTTAAGTTGCTCACCCATTTGTAAGCCAATACCGTAACTTGCTTTTTCAGCATCTGTAGTAAAATTATCTGACATAATGTGTTATTCACGTTTTGTTAGTTAAAAGACCCGTATATGCTATCACAAAATAAAAGCCGTTTGGGGCTAGTTTTTATTGAGTTTTTCTTTAATTAAACCAATAGCAAAGGTACACACAGGTAAACTGAGCAAAATTCCAACAAGTAAGCTCATCGGCAACAATCCGACCACGCCGATCAACAAAAGAGGCACAGCCACCAAACCGATAATGCCAATGTAAAACGCGCCCCACACTGGCCAAAAATGATCGTATTTTGTGATTAAATGCCCGGATAAAAGATTAAACCCGATGCCATATAAGAAAGTCATCATCAGCGCATTATCTGGGTATGCATCAATGGCCATTTTTTGTAATAACGATATGGCACTTTGGTAACAATAACCAAACACAGTCCATAGCAGGATGTGCTTGAGTAAACGTTTAGAAAAGGATAACTCCGGGGACTGTGACATAATAAAGCTCCAGATAGCAAAAAACCGCCAATAAGGCGGTTTTTTAAATAATGGTGGAGAGATAGGGATTTGAACCCTAGAGGGGCTATAAACCCCTGCCGGTTTTCAAGACCGGTGCATTCGACCACTCTGCCATCTCTCCGTACGGCGCGCATAATAAGATCATACGCTTAGCTTGTAAAGCCCTATTTTACTAAAACTGATTAAATAGTTAAATATTAACCAAGATAGTCATAAACCCTAGTAATATTGTTTAGGTCTGCGGGCAATCCAAGAACATACTAAACACACCAATAAGCTGGCAGTTAAAAATGCAATACTTTGAAATATTAAATCGAAGCGGTTTAAATCATCACTTGGGATCACAACTAACACAAACGAAGGCAGTACGGTGAATAATAGAACATAGCAGCATATTTTAAAGGCTCTGCCAAAATCAAATCGTCGAGACTGTTGCATCCACCATGTTAGCAATACCAGCACACATATTGCTGTAGCAGCAATAAAATGCTCAGCTTGAGTGCTCATTGCAACATAAAATGTCGCAAGCGCGCCAACAACACCCCAGATTGACCAAGCAAACCAGTTTTCTTTTTCGCGTAAAAATAAATTTCCCATCATTTTCGTCTTCTTTATCGTTATTATTGGTAAGACTTTCCATACATTACCAAAAAACAACCGATTAAAAAACAAACTGAAGAAGATTTATTGCGTATGGTGCTTCCGTGCGCTTCTCGCAGCTACAATATTAACCGCTGTAGTGTAACACGATTAACTTAATGAATTATGACTATATTGAATATAAAAAGTTCATACTATTTTTACAAAAAACTAAAAAAGTTTTCTGGCTTGTGCCTCGGTGACTTTTTACATTCGATTGCAGGCGTCCCTAAATACAAATAACCCACGATTTCATCATCATCACTTAAGTTAAGTGCTTGTTTAACACTTACGCTTTGTGCAAAGTAACCCGTGCGCCAAATACCACCTAAACCTTGTGCAAATGCGGCTTGTTGCATAGCCAATACGCCACAACCTGCACTTTGTACTTGTTCAATTCTAGGCACTTTTGGGTGTGGTTGATATTTTGCAATCGCAATAATAATCATTGGGGCTCTAAGCGGTAACTCCTTAGCGCGATTAATTACTTTTTCAGCCTGCTGCTCTGCTAAAGCGCTTTGATAATAAATTTCACCCAACTTATGACGCGCATCACCCTGAACAATAATATATTGCCACGGTGCAATACAGCCATGATCGGGCACTCTGAGCCCAGCCTGCTGAATAATGTTTAATTGTTCTTCATTAGGGCCTGGCTCTGTCAACTTTGCATCAGATTGACGGCTTAATAAAAGCTCAATAGCGTCCATTATAATTACTCAAAAGACAAAACAATAGCATACCATTGAAACCCTTAGGTTAAAATATAATGAGCACCCCGCTGTTATTATTTGCTTATCAAGAAAGTACCTAGGTTAAAAAAGTACACAAATAATATCTCAACCCAAATAGCCGTGTATTTTTGCCATTACAAAGTGGCGCTCGCCTTTTGCGTGTAAATAATTAGGTCGAACTAATGAGGGGCTTTATAGATTTAATTTAGCAAGTTAAGCGTTGTAGTCGCGACTTCACTGAAAGTCGCAATAGCGTATTTATTAGCTATACAAGGAATGGGGTAAGGTAAAAAACAACAATATAAGGGTCTGATTAAAAGTTAACTATCTTTAAAAAATAATCAGACCCGTGTACTTACTTAAATTGCATATTAAATACTGCGTGCAACTTGTAAAGCTTCAAATATAGCGCGCTTGGCATCAATAGCCGCTGCTAGTTTAGCGCCACCAATAACATGAACCTTGGCATTCTCTGCTTGCGCCTTAAATAGTTCGTCATTAGACACTTGGCCAATACAAGCAATCACAGTATCAACTGGCAATACTTGCGTTTCGCCAGAAACACTGATCGTTAGGCCGTTTTTATCAAAACTATGGTATTGGCAATCTGCAATTTGTTTAACACCATGTTGTTTAGCAACTTGACGATGGATCCAACCAGTAGTTTTACCTAAGTCACCACCAAAGCGCCCTGCACTGCGTTTTAGCATATAGAGTTGACGTTCATCTTTATGCGGCTGAGGTTCACACTCTATGCCCCATTGGGTTTTAAAGTCGCTGATGCTTTGTGATTTATGTTCGCTTAAAAATGCCACCATATCAAAACCTATACCGCCTGCGCCTAATATAGCAATAGAATTACCCAGCTCTACTTCACCGCGTATAACTTCATCGTAAGCAAATACACGCTTATTATCGCTGCATTTAATCGTAGCTTCACGTGGTCTTACACCCGTGGCAAAAACCACATCGTCAAACTGGCTCAGCATACTATCATCAAATGCTTTGCCTAATTCAATGGTGACGTTTAAACGCTTAAGTTCATTGGTAAAGTAAGCCAATGTATGGTTAAAGTCTTCTTTACCTGGTATTTGCATGGCTAAATTAAACTGCCCACCCATATGCTGCTTTTGGTCAATAAGCGTTACATTGTGACCTTTTTGCGCTAAGTAACAACTTGAAGAAAGCCCAGCAGGACCCGCTCCAACCACTAATACATTTTTAGCTGTTGCGGCTTTTTCTAGAGGGTAATCAAGTTCAAAACCCGCTTGTGGGTTAACTAAGCACGTGGCACGTTTACCTTTAAATACGTGGTCTAAACAGCCCTGATTACATCCAATACAAATATTAATATGGTCAGAGCGCTTGGCTTGGTATTTATTAAAAAACTCAGGATCGGCAAGTAAAGGACGCGCCATAGAGATTAAATCAGCTTCACCCGCCGTTAAAATATCATTGGCAATTTCTGGTGTATTAATGCGGTTTACGGCAATAACAGGCACGCTAATAACATCTTTTAAACGCTTTGACGCTTCTTTAAATGCACCTGGGGGTACCATGCTTGCAATTGTCGGTACCCGTGCTTCATGCCAACCAATGCCAGTATTGAAAATATCAACACCTGCTTTTTCAAGTGCAATAGCTTGTTGTGTTACTTCCTCAGGAGTTGAGCCATTCGGAATTAAATCGATAACAGACAGTCTAAAAATAATTAGAAATTTATCTGAAACTTTAGCTCTTACTGCTTTTACAATCTCAACAGCTAAACGCATTCTGTTTTCAAGACTGCCACCAAACTCATCGTCTCGTTTGTTTGTATGCGGTGCCATAAACTCATTGATTAAGTAACCTTCAGAGCCCATCACCTCTACGCCGTCGTAACCTGCTTTTTCTGCTAAATATGCAGAGTGAGCAAAATCTTTAATGGTTTTTTTAATTGAACTTAAAGACATAGCCTTAGGTTTATAAGGGTTGATCGGTGCTTTTATAGCACTTGGGGCTTGATTGAATGGATGATAAGCATAGCGCCCAGCATGCAATAACTGCAGGCAAATTTTACCACCATGTTGATGAACAGCTTGCGTATAAGCACGGTGTTTAAAAACATCATAATAACTATTAAATGATGATGAAATAGGCGTTAACTTGCCGCGAAGATTAGGGCTATATCCCCCCGTAATGAGCATTGCTGTGCCACCTTTAGCACGTGCTTCATAAAAAGCACGTAGGCGTTTACGATTATGCCATCCCTCTTCGAGGCCGGTATGCATTGATCCCATTACTAAACGGTTGCGTAATTGTGTGTGTTTTAGTTCTAATTTTTGTTCTAACATCCTGTGCCCCAATAACTGGTCTAACCTGTGTGCATTTAGTCAATTCTGCTTTAATGACCAACAATAAGCAATATATGAGCAGATTAAACTTAATAATTTTTTAACTTAAAACCTGTTGACTGCGTTTATCTTGACCAATAGCGTGAGTTAAAAGTAGTGACTACAGCCATAATTTCAGTAATTATTTATTAAATAAACACGTGTTTAATCTCAAGTGTAATTGAATTTATAAATGTTTCGTTACGATTTAGCAGTTAAATTTATTTATATTCTACGCTAAGATGGCAATAACGTTTTAGCTGTACCAATTTAAGGAGCTATTTTGATAGCAAAGGTATTTAAAGGTATATGGACGGGGATCAACTTCTCACGTCGTTTAATACTCAACGTATTGTTTTTATTTTTGGTCGTCATTTTTATCGTATCGGTATCAAGTGACGGTGATAAAATTATTGTCGAAGAGGGCTCTGTTCTTAGACTTAACCTTAATGGCCCTATTGTCGAAGAAAAAACCTATATAGACCCTGTTGAAGCCGCTATTAATGATGCAACGGCCAGTGCTGACTCACCCAGTGAAATATTGCTCGACGATGTAGTTGAAGTAATTAATGAAGCAGCACAAGACTCGCGTATAAGCGCTATTTTGCTTGATTTACAAGAAATGCCAAAAGCACATTTAAATAAGCTCAAACAAATTACGCAGGCACTTGAAACATTTAAAGCAACTGGTAAAAAAGTGATTGCCTCAGGGTATTACTACACCCAAGCACAATATTACATTGCCGCGCATGCAGACGAAATTGCGATGCATCCTTATGGTAGCGTACTTATTGAAGGCTACGGTATGTACCCGCTTTACTTCAAAGACGCATTAGAAAAGTTAGAAGTCACTCAGCATATATTCCGTGTAGGTACCTTTAAATCGGCCGTTGAACCGTTTATCAGAAACGATATGTCAGAGGCAGCTAAAGAAGCAAACCGCGTATGGCTTGGTGCTTTATGGAATGAATATAAGCAAGACGTTAGTGCTGTGCGTCCTTTTGATGAGTCAAACTTTGATGAAACAATGGATGTTTATTTAGCTAAAATGCAAGCCGCTAATGGTGATGCCGGTAAGTATGCACTGGATAACCAATGGGTTGATTCATTAAAAACCAATCAGCAAATTCGCCAACAATTAATTGAATTGGTTGGAGAAAATGAAGATGGAAAAACATTCAAACAAGTCTCTTTTGGTGAATACTTAAGTTTAGTAAAACCGCCTATTGAGTTTGATAACCCTATGACTGAAAAAGTCGCTGTTGTGGTTGCTAAAGGCACTATTGTTGATGGTGAACGCCGTGCTGGTGAAATTGGTGGTGATTCAACTGCAGCCTTACTTCGCAAAGCCCGACTTGATGACAAGGTTAAAGCGGTGGTTTTACGTATAGATTCAGGCGGTGGCAGCATGTTTGCCTCAGAAGTAATTCGTGCTGAAGTACTTGCACTTAAAGCTGCTGGTAAACCCGTTATTGCATCAATGAGCTCAGTAGCTGCATCAGGCGGTTATTGGATTGCATCGGCGGCCAATGAAATTTGGGCAGCGCCGAGTACAATTACCGGTTCAATTGGCGTATTTGGTACCTTTATGACATTTGAAGATACCCTAGCTAAAATAGGCGTGTATTCAGATGGCGTAGCGACCACCGAATTGGCAGGTTTTTCAATCACTCGCCCACTTAACGAGAAAATGGCTAAAGTTATTCAAATGAGTGTTGAAGAAGCGTATGGACGCTTTTTAGATGTGGTTGCTGAGGCACGTAATATGACCCCAGAGCAAGTTGATAAAATTGCCCAAGGTCGGGTATGGATTGCCTCTCAAGCTCAAGAGCTTGGTTTAGTTGATAAACTTGGTAATAAACAAGATGCGATTAAAGCAGCTGCAGAGCTTGCAAAGCTTAACTACTATGACGTTAAAACAATTAAGCAATCGCTTAGCCCACAAGAAAAAATGCTTCAAGATATTTTCGGCAGTGCCGCCGTTAAATCAGTACTTGGGCTTGAAACACAAAAAACAGCAGTATTAGCCAGCCAAGCTAATCTGCAAAGTGTTATTAAACAATTAAGCAGTGAAGTAGAAAACCTAAAAGATTATAACGATCCACAAGGTGTTTATGCCCGCTGTTTAGAGTGTACAGTTGCACAATAGTGCCTTAACAGGCTGTATTGATTAGCAGTTAGCGTTATACTAAGCCCAGTTTTTTTACTGGGCTTTTTTATGAAACGTAAACGCATTTATATCGCTTACACTGGCGGTACCATAGGAATGAAAAAATCAATTCGCGGCTATATTCCTGCTGAAGGGTTTTTAACCGAAACCGTGGTTAATAACGCAGAGTTTAATCGTGAAGAAATGCCATTATTTGATATTCATGAATACTGCCCACTTATAGATTCTTCAGATATGTCACCGGCTCATTGGCAACTCATCGCCGATGACATAAAAAGTAAATACCAAGATTACGATGGCTTTGTGGTACTGCATGGTACTGACACTATGGCCTATACTGCATCAGCTCTGTCGTTTATGTTTGAAAACTTAACTAAACCTATTATTGTGACCGGCTCACAAATTCCGTTGTCTCAATTACGCTCAGATGGTCAAGTTAACCTCCTTAATGCCATGTATTTAGCGGCTAACTACCCCATTGCAGAAGTCAGCTTATTTTTTAATAATCAGTTGTTCAGAGGTAATCGTGCCACCAAAGCCCATGCAGATGGGTTTGATGCATTCGCCTCACCTAACTTAGAGCCGCTTGCGCTTTCAGGTATTAATATTCAGCTGATCAAAGGGCAATTAAGCCCGTATGTAGAAAATGAACTCCAAGTTACCTCTATTACACCGCAAGCTATTGGCGTGCTGTATTTATACCCAGGGATCAGCAAAGAAGTAGTAAAAAGCTTAGTTAATGGCAATATTAAAGCCCTTGTACTGCTAAGCTTTGGCGTAGGCAATGCGCCACAAGACCCTGAGTTTTTAGATATTCTGGATGAAGCAAGTAAACGGGGTGTTATTATTACTAATTTAACCCAATGTTTAAAAGGCCAAGTGAACATGGGCGGTTATGCCACGGGTAATGCGCTGTTAAACATAGGCGTGATCAGCGGTTACGATATGACCTTAGAAGCATGCTTAACTAAGCTGCATTACTTGTTTAGTCAAAACCTAGAAATTGAAACAATTCGCCATTTAATGCAAGATAACCTGCGTGGTGAGCTGACTCGTTAAGTAATCAGTTAAGCGAATAACAAAAAAGGACGCTATATAGCGTCCTTTTTAGTTTACTTAGATTTTATTAACGAACTTTTGCGTCAATATCAACTAAGTCAGTTAAATGACACGTTTCACCACTGTGGGTTTTAATGCCATGCTCACCAAAGTAATCACGCTGGGCTTGAACTAAGTGCCCATTACTTGGTGTTGTTAGCGTTGCTAAGTAGGTTTGTGTTGCACTAAGCACAGGAAACGCCAGACCCGTCATAACGGCTTGGCCAGTCACTTTACGCATCGCTAATGACTCTTTTTCAAGCGTGTCAATAAACTCAACGCCTTGCGCTACACTATCAAGGTAATCAGCACGGATAATACACCCTGCACGCCATGTTTGTAGCGTTTTCGCTAAATCAACTTTCCATTGATGAGTTCGTGAAGCGCCTTTAATTAATGCAAGTCCTTGACGATAAGCCAACAGGCTCGCAAGGGTAAACGCATCTTTTAATTCATCTAAATCAATATCAACTTGCGTGGTATTTTGTGCGCTGTATGTCATTTCTTGTGCGGCAGTGGTATTACACGCATTGGTTAAATGACGAGCTTGTACAGCAGCCACTAGCGATGGTACCGCAATACCTAATTCAAGGGCGTTTTGTGCTGTCCATAAACCGGTGCCTTTTGCGCCTACTTTATTGTCAATTAAATCTACAAGCGGCACATTATGCGAATTTTCAAGTGATAAAATATGGCTTGAGATTGACAGTAAATAGCTATTTAGCTGCCCTTGAGACCATTCGTTAAATATTTCTGCAATTTCTTTAGGTGACCGATTAGTGCCGTGACGCAATAGCTGATACATTTCTGCAATCAGTTGCATGAGTGCGTATTCAATTCCATTGTGAACCATTTTTACAAAATGGCCGCTAGCTGACTGGCCTACACGCGCAAAACACGACTCGCCTTTATAGCTTGCAGCAACCTTTGTAAACCATGGCTCGACACGCTCCCAGCCGCCTTCAGAACCACTGGCCATCATAGCTGGACCGTGACGTGCACCCTCAGCACCGCCTGAAATACCCATAGTGGCAAATTCAAACTTATCTTGGTATTTGAGCTTACGGTTAATACCGTCTTTATAATTACTGTTACCACAATCAACAATAATATCACTACACTGAACACCCGCTTCAATAAGCTCGTTGCAAACCGCATCAACTAACTCACCTGCAGGCACAAGTAATAAAATAGAACGCGGTGCTTCTAAACGCCTAACCATATCCCCTAGATCAGAGACAATGTGAAGTTTATCAGCCATGCCTTGTGATTTAGCACAACTTAGTAATTCTTCACCCGCATTTGGGTTTTTGTCATAAGCGACAAGCGTTATCCCTTTTTCAATCAAGTTCAGGGCAAGATTTTTCCCCATAACGCCTAACCCTACTAATGCAACTTGCATTTAGTGCCCTCCTCGGTAACAACTATTTGGTTAGTAAATTAAAATAATACCGCGTGCATTATACTCAGACCGCAGCCATGAGCAAAGCTACATGCATTTATTACAGTTAAAATAAACGCCGCAATTATATCAAACAACCGCCCTCTGAGGGGAAGAAATAGCAGTGCTATTTAAATTTTTAGATCATTGACGCCCTGTGACACCGGTGTCATAATGATGACATATTCATTTTGTATATAATAGTCGCAATGTTATAAAAATTGCATAAAACTAAAGATTGCTCTTTATTAGTAATCGCTAAAAACAAAATAACCGTCAACTTGCTTAAAAAAAGCACACAGGAGAATTTAATGTTAAGACGTACAAAAATAGTCGCGACACTTGGACCTGCAACAGATAGAGATAATAACTTAGAAAAAATTATTCGTGCAGGCGCAAATGTCGTTCGATTAAATTTCTCACACGGTGTTGCACAAGATCATAAAGACCGTGCACAAGCTGTTCGAGATATTGCAACTAAACTTGGTAAGCACATCGCGATTCTCGCTGACTTACAAGGCCCAAAAATTCGCGTTTCAACCTTCAAAGAAGGCAAAGTGACCTTATCTGTTGGTGCAAAATTTATTCTTGATGCCAAAATGGAAAAAGGCCAAGGCGATATTAACGCCGTCGGTATTGACTACAAAGAGCTACCACAAGATGTTGTCCCTGGTGATTTATTGCTATTAAACGATGGCTTAATTCAACTCACCGTAGAACATGTTGAAGGTCATTTAGTGCACACTGTGGTTACTGTGGGTGGGGTGCTCTCGAACAATAAAGGGATTAATCGTTTGGGTGGAGGCTTAACGGCACCTGCGTTTACCGACAAAGACAAAGAAGACTTAATAACTGCGGCTGAAATTAATGTTGACTATATTGCCGTTTCATTCCCACGTAGTGGAGATGATATGCGTTATGTACGTTCACTTGCAGAAGCTGCAGGCTCTAATGCTCAGCTTTTAGCTAAAATTGAACGTGCTGAAGCAGTAGAAACGCAAGAAGCAGTTGATGACATTATTTTAGCGTCTGACGCTGTGATGGTTGCTCGTGGTGATTTAGGTGTTGAGATTGGTGACGCAGCTTTAATGGGCAAACAAAAACTCATTATTCGTCGCGCACGCTCGCTTAATCGTACTGTTGTAACAGCCACACAAATGATGGAATCGATGATCGATAACCCAATGCCAACTCGTGCAGAGGTTATGGATGTTGCCAATGCAGTACTTGATGGCACAGATGCAGTGATGCTTTCTGCTGAAACAGCCGCTGGTGATTACCCGGAAGAAACCGTTGCTACTATGGCGCGTGTTTGTTTAGGTGCTGAATCCCAAAAAGAAACACACGTTTCTAAACATCGTTTAGACAGCCGTTTTTCTTCTAATGCCGAGTCAATTGCCTTATCAGCTATGTATGCCGCTAACCACTTAGACTCTGTTAAAGCGATTATCACCCTAACTGAGTCGGGTAGCACGGCAAAATTGATGTCGCGTATTAGCTCTGGACTGCCGATTTATTCACTTTCACGTCATGCAAGTACATTAGGTCAAACAGCACTGTATCGTGGTGTTTACCCTGTATTTTTTGACTCTACAAAATGTGAAAAAGATAGCATGGTTAAAGATGCATTAAGCACACTTGTAGCCGCAGGCTCTTTACAAGCAGGCGATACCGTGATCATTACCCACGGTGATGCGATGGAAACGATTGGTGCAACCAACACGATGAAAATAGTCACGGTTTCGTAACTGTAACGCACATAAAAAAACGCGAGCTAAAAGCTCGCGTTTTTTTATGTTATTTATTAAAGTTAGCTAGCCAGTGCTGCTTTTACTTTATCACGGTAACTTCTACTTACTTTAAGCTCTTGTCCGTTATCTAACACTAATAAATATTCACCACTAACCTGAGTTACCAGCTTGCTAATTTGTTTGGTGTTAACAATCGCGCTGCGATGAACACGTACAAATAAGCTTGGATCTAATTCTTGTTCAAGCTCTTTCATAGTTTTACGTAATATATGCGTTTGCCCATCTTGGCAATGCAGACACATGTAATCACCTGCCGCATCTACCCACTGTATAGTAGCAACGGGTACTCTGACAATTTCGCCCTGCTCTTTTACGGCCAATGACTCAGGATAACGACGATCTGTAAGGGTATCGCCTGTGGCTAATTTCTTTAAAATTTCTTCGCAGTTATTGCCTGTTATCCCTGCTACGAAGCTCGCTAGTTTTTTCTTATGGGCGTTATCCTGCTGAGTTTTTAAATAGGTATGCACTTTTTCTACCGCCTGTTTTAATCTGTTATCATCAACGGGTTTTAAAATGTAATCTAAAGCATGAATTTCAAATGCTTTAACAGCAAAGTGATCAAACGCCGTAACAAACACAATGGCAGGTAAATCTTTACTGCTTTCACTTAAAGCACGTGCGACTTCAAAACCGTTCATACCAGGCATTTGAATATCAAGAAAGACAAGATCAATTTTTTCGTTTTTACAACTTTCAATCGCATCAAAACCTGAGCTACACAGTTTGATCACTTCAATATCAGAAAACTCTTCAAGCCTGACGGCTAAACCTTTACGTGCTAATGGTTCATCATCAACAATAAGCGTTTTTATTCTTGTCATTTCTTCACAGCCTTCTCAAACGGGACTCGCAGATTAACTTTTAATCCACTTGGCGTATTATGTGATAATACAAACGAGTAATTATTTTCGTAGAGCGTTTTTAATCTGTCTCGGGTGTTTGCCACCCCTACGCCTTGTGCATTAACTAACTGACCATTTTCAATATCAGTGCCAGGCCCATTATCGCCCACTTCAAGTAATAATTCATTAGCAAAAACTTGCGCTTTTATATCAATAACACCACCTTCTGACATATGGGCAATGGCGTATTTAATGGCATTTTCGATGATCGGTTGTAATATTAAGCTTGGCACTAATGCTTGTTTGGCCTGCTCACTCACGTCCACATTAACTTGTAAGCGCTCATCAAAACGTACACGTTCAATTTCTAAATAGAGCATTAATGCATGTAACTCTTGCTCCAGCGGCACTTTTTTAATTGGATCAGTATTAAGCGTATAGCGTAAAAAGTCACTCAATTTAGATACCATCAAGTTAGCATCTTTATTTTCTTTTACCAAAACTAAGGTTGATATTGCATTGAGCGTATTAAACAAAAAATGAGGATTTAGCTGGTATCTAAGCATTTTTAACTGCGCTTCGTGCGCCATTGTGGTCGCTTTTAAGGCTTTTTGACGTTCACTTTGTAATAACTGGTAATACTTAACCCCAAAGTACAAACCACTCCAACACAAAATAATATAAACAGAATCAAGACCTTGTTGTAAATAATAAAACCATTCTTCAGGACGGTATCCGTGGCGATAAATTTCCCACAGGTTAAACTTTTGCACCACGGCCCATAATGTACCGGTTATATAAGAGGCGCCAAATACAACAATAATTAATACCCAAGGTGAGGCATTCCAAATTTTGCGATAAATATAACGCAGAGGCACAGTCATTAAACAGCCCGCATAGGCGTTTAGTAAAATAACGAATACGTAAATATCACGCATTTCGAATACTTTAGAACCAATATAGTTAACTAACGCATAACCTATCCAGCCTGCAATTTGCAAAAGCCAGAAAAAACGTTGTCTGTTATCAATTAAAGACTGCCAATTCAAAATTAATTATTACCTTGTAAATTTGTGACTATTATATCGATTTATCGTCAGGTATAGCACTACCAACTGTCTTACTTTTTAATAGCCCTATCGCAAACAATAAATTAAATAACCTGAACTCTGGATAATAAATCAATCTCAAGCAGCTATTTTCAGCGCTAACT